>CANMSW010000001.1 GCA_947500275.1 Bacteriovoracaceae bacterium
CTGGGCTGCATGGAGCGCAGGCAAGAGCAACGCTACTTTCGTGGGGTAGCGGGGCTCGAGTTTCTTCATTTGTTCGTAAAACTTTGTCGAAAGTATTTTCGCCATACTTCACCTCAAAATGCGCCCAAAGTATGCTGGCGCCGTTGCCCTGCTCTTAGCGGTCTAGTTCGCCAGCGATGATGTTCATACTGCCCAAGAGTCCGACCATATCCGCGATCTTCAAGCCGTCAGAAACTGGCGTGAGGGTCTGAAAATGGTAAAACGAGGGCCCACGAATTCTCATGCGGTGGGCGGCCGGACCGCCCTTGCTCACGATATAGAATCCGAGTTCGCCATTGGGTGCTTCAAAAGTGGTGTAGGCCTCGCCCGGAGGCACCTCGAAGCCGGTCATGAAAAACTTAAAGTGATGGATCAGACCTTCCATCGTATTGTGAACGACGTCCTTTTCAGGAATGCGAACTCGCTTGTCATCTGCCCAGATCGGACCTTTTTTAATTCGATCACAGCACTGACTGATAATATTTAAGGACTGCCGAATCTCTTCCATTCGAACCAAATAGCGGTCGAACACGTCGCCATTTTGGGCAATCGGTACATCAAACTCCATGTCCTTATAAAACATCGATGGCTGGTCGCGCCGCAGGTCGTAGTTCAGGCCCGCCGCCCTTACTGCCGGACCCGTGACACTGTAGGCTTGGCAAAGTTTTGCGTCCATAATGCCGACGCCAATCGTACGCTGACACCAAATTTTATTGCCCGTGAGCAAGGCGTCCATCTCGTCGATGACGACCCGGGTGCGCTTTACCCAGTCTTTAACTTGTTTTTCCCAACCCTCAGGCGCGTCGGCCATCAGGCCACCAATACGAGTGTAAGAGGTGGTCAGTCGTGCACCGCAAAGCTTTTCAATCAGCGTGTAGGCTTCTTCCCGCTGGTGGAATCCATAAAGGAAAAAGGAAAACGCACCCAGGTCGACCGCGTTGATACCGACACAAATGAGATGGTCGATGACTCGTGCAAGTTCGCAACAAATCATCCGAATCCAGACAGCGCGATCGGGAACCTGAACGCCCATGAGCCGCTCGACCGACATGGCATAGGTCACATTGTTCACGAGCGCCGAACAGTAGTTCAACCGATCCGTGTAGACCACGAACTGGTGGTAAGTTCGGTTTTCACCCAGCTTTTCTTTGGCACGATGGGTGTAACCAAATTCACAGTACGACTTTTCAATCGTTTCACCGTTAATCTTAGCCACCATTCGAAGCGCACCGTGCATCGCTGGGTGCGTTGGACCAATATTCACGATCACTCGCGAATCACCCCAGAGATCGTCCGGGTCATGGTCCACTGAGTAGTGTCCACCTTGCGGTAAACCCAGGTCGGGGAGTCGTTCGTTTTTCATGATGTTCTCGGAGGTCTTCTGGTCGATCGACATTTACGCTAGCTCCGTGGTTCCAAAATGCGCTCTTAAAGGTTGAAAATCCTGTTTAATAATTGAGGAGCGATGGATCGATCGCCTCAGGGGTCGGGAAAATTTGATATCCGCGAAGAGGATAGTCCTTACGCAATGGATGTCCTTCCCAGCGAACGTCCATAAGAATGCGACGAAGATCCGGGTGGCCCTCAAAGCGAACCCCGAACATGTCCCAAACTTCACGCTCAGCCCAGTTCGCGGCGGGCCAAAGACTGATCGCCGTGGGAACTGCATTTTCCTCATCCGTCCTTACCTTCACCCGAACACGTGACATCGATTTGCGTGAGAGCAGGTTGTAAACAACGTGAAATCGTGGTGCCGACTCCTCGTCGGTTGCGGTCAAATCAGCGAGAAAGCCGTATTCAAACCCTGCATCGTTTTTCATGAAACCAAGCACATCGATAATTCGGGCTGCTTGGACGAAAATGATCGGGACATCAGTGTTCGCTTCTTTTGGAAACAAAACCTCTTCAATGGCGTCGCCAAACTTTTCCTTTAAGGTTTGAACTTGCTTCTTCCAGAGCTCACCAAACTTTTCGAGTTGATCGCCATAGATGGTAGGAACGGGTGTGTTAATATCCATTTTTTCCGACTCTCTTGTTCTGGTCTTTCCGGGTAATTGATCTCTTCGCGAAAAAAAGACTCTGTACTAGGTAATCGACTTCAGAGTTCCTGCGCGGGATTGCCGCTCGCGGCGTTGGGCTACAGTTTCACCTTTTTGAATCTGCTCCTGAAGACGGATCAAAGAGTGCAAAACGCCCTCAGGCGCTGGAGGACAGCCGGGAACGTAGACATCAACAGGGATGACCGTATCAATCCCTTGAGTGACGCTATAAACATTGAAGATTCCGCCAGACGAGGCGCACGCACCAAATGACATGACCCACTTTGGTTCACTCATCTGATCATAAACCGTCTTCAAGACCGGAGCCATCTTGGCGTTAATGATCCCCGCGACAATCAGTAAGTCCGCTTGCCGGGGCGAAAAGCGAATGGCCTCGGCACCAAATCGAGCCATGTCGTAGTCAGAGCAAAGTGTGGCCATCATCTCGATTCCACAGCAGCTCGTCCCAAACGGAAGAGGAAACAAAGAGTGCTTACGTGCCCAATTTACGACCGCGTCTACACGAGTGGTGAAATATGCTGCTGACCCGTCTTTGCTCATGTTCTTGCTCCTGCGTGTTGAATCTGAAGTTGGGACTCAGTGACGATCACTCCCACTCCAGCGCGCCCTTCCGAAGAATGTACCAATAGCCAACAAGAAGGATCGCCGTGAAGACGACCATCTCGACCAAAATGAAAGAGTTTATAGTGAGGAACTTTCTGTAAACAACGGCCCAGGGGTAAAAGAAGAGAACCTCAACATCGAAAAGAAGAAAAAGGATCGCGACCAAATAGAACCGCACCGAGAATCTCTGGCGCGCGTCTCCGAGCGGAGGAACCCCGCACTCGAACGGCTGATCCTTCAGCGCATGCTTAATTCGCGGCCCAAGAAGGTGTGTAATCACAAGAACCGCGGCAGCGACTAACACGCCCACTGCCATTAGCATCAAGACTGGAATATAGCTCATAGACTAACCATCCTCTGATGTTCGCGCCTGAAGACAACCTCAAGCTCCCTAAAAACACACCGAGAGTGACTGAATGAAGACCCACACTCCTCAGTCGCAACGCGAACTTAAGAGCGCAAGCCTCAATCACAACCTCTCGATTAGAGCTTTCGCTCTCAAGAGTACACGAGGAGCTTAAAACATTTGTAGGCTTTTATAGCGATGCGGCGTGTCCTAGGCCAAGTGAAAAACGGGGGCCTCCTCTGTCGGGCCCCCATAAAAGTGTCAGGGAAACATCAGTCCCTGGGTTGCGCGCTCAAGGAGGCGGAAAAGTGCGTCCGAAAAAATGGCCGCCGTGATCAGAGGAAAAAGAAAGAGCCCCATGAAGAGCCGCTGCCCGCGGACCCGTGCGGGGGTGGGTAGCCAAACTCGCTCATCGACCAACGGTGATCCCGGCGCAACAGTCTGGGTTGCAAACCCACCCATCAAACTGAAGATCAATCTTCCAGCGGCTAGGGTGTTCAGCGCTATCGCAGCGACCCCGGCCGCGGCGAGCCCGTACCACTCGTGATCCACTGCCGATCCCAAAAGGGCAAACTTGCCGACAAAGCCTGGCATGGGGGGAAGTCCGATGAGTGCGCAGAGACAAAGCACGAGGGCGATGCTTTCCGGTACGTTCGCTTGAAACGCTCCCCGCAGCCGATTGAGCGCATCCGAGCCCAGACGATCTACAAAAATCTGGAGAACGAATAGTGCCCCCATGAGGCCAACAAGGCTTACAAAAAATGAGTAGAGAACCGCAGAGAGGCCCTCCTGATCGAGCACAAGAATTCCTAAAAGACTAAACCCCGCTTCGGTGAGCGCAAGAGTCGCGATCATTCGGCGTCCTGAGGTCTGCCCCAGTGCGAGCACGGGGCCAATCAAGAGACTAAACGCCACCAGCACGGCCATCGGTCCTGTCCAGTCGAACTGTCCAAGGATGGTCCAATGCCGAGCTGGGCCAGCCGAATCCATTTCAACGGTACCGAAAACCTGGGTTAATACGCGTATCCATGCGACCAATCCGCCTGCACGCGTCGCTACGGAAATGAAAGATGAAGAGGGAGTAGGAGGCCCCTCAAGCGCATCGGCAAACCAAGTATGAAATGGAAATGCGGCTACATAGAAGGACAAGCCCATCAGCAAAAAAAGCCAGACCATCGCACCCGCCTGAATACTCAAGGGCGCAGCCACCAGGGCTGCGTGAATCTGGTCCAGGCGCGTCGAATGGGTTGCGCTAAAAAGAAGAGCGATTCCAAATAGCAAGAAAGTTCCAGACACTACCGATAGGACCAGGTACTTCACGGCTGCCTCTGTTGACCGCACTGATCCCGTTCCGAAGGCCGCCAAGAAGCCACAAGAAACACTCAGAAGCTGCAAGCAGGCCCAAATCAGAAAGAGGTCTGAAGCCGATGAAAGGACTGTCAGCGCCAGTGCCCCGCCCAAGACAAGAATCTGGAATTCAGGGCGCCGATGTTGAGCAATTTCGTCAGAAAGCTGGGCGGAACCGACCGCGTAGAGTGCCAGCACTATAGCCAAGACCTTAAAAAAGACTGCGACACCATCTACTTTTACGCTGCCCTGAAACCCCGCAGATATGCCGAAGCGGGCGATAAGAAACACCTGAAGAAGTGCTCCCACTAGGCCAAAAACAATCGTCAACCAACCGACCCTGATTCGCTCGCCCCGATAGCCGAGCTCCCCCAAGACGGCGCCTACCATCGTGATCAAAATGAATACTTCCGGTAATAAAATCAGAAAATCATTCATAGCTCAGCCTCAATTAAACGAAGAAAGCATCGCCAAAACGGTCGGTCTGACTAAATCGAGTAAGGGCTTCGGATAAACACCAAAGCCGACGAGTGCGATGACAACCGGAATCAAATAAAGCTTCTCCCGGGGACGAAGGTCTTCAAATGCGGCCGTGAGGGCTGTCGTTTGTCCCAAGAATACACGCCGGTACATGTTGAGGATCGTATAGGTCCCTAGAAGAAGCGCACCCCCAGCCGCAATCACGACGAATGGATGGAAAGAATAGCCACCAATCACGAGAAGCGCATGAGAGACAAAACCACCCACGCCCGGAACCCCTAAGATTGAGGCCGAAGCGATCGCTGCCACCAATGCTGCCCCCGGTGCTCCTAGGGCAACTCCACCTAATGTAGAATCTTTCGACTCCGTATCGGCCGTAAAGAGCTCACTTCGGGTTCTCTCTGATATTACTCCAACCAAAAGACCAAGGGCGGCCAGCGCCAAGCCCACCACGAGTTGCTGATAAACGGCGCCCACGAAGCCTGCCTGGCTAAGCGAGCCCACGCCCATCAACAAAAGGCCCAGTTCCCCGAGCGCAACAAACGCGAGCAGCGATCGAAGGCCTCTTTGTGCAACTGCGCACACACCACCGACCAACAAATTAACAACCCCGACCACAACGACTGCTGAGGCCACCTTGCCCAAGGTTTCTGGAAATAACTGAGTCGAGAGCCGCATAAAAATAGAAGGAGCAACGGCGAGCACAGTAACCACCGATGCGACCAAAACAGTGGCCGGCGCCTCTACGGCAACCTTAGTGAACCATCCATGAAAGGGCCATATCGGAGCGCGTAATATAAGTCCGCTGGTCATCAGAAAAAACGCTAAATCAGAAGTGCTCACATTGTAGCCAAGAATCTCAAACCCGGCACCACGGATCCCCCCCTGAGCGAGCAAACGAAGCGAGAACGTGTTCGGTTCAGCTGAATAATAGACAACGAGAAGCGCGCCGAAAAAAAGCGCGTTTCCAAGGGCAGCCGTAACGATACTCCTAAAGGCGGCTGACTCCCGATCTGCGCCACCCCAAATCCCGATAAGAAAATAGAAGGGCAGAGCGGACATCGACCAAAAAAAGAAAAGAAGAAACAGATCTTGGGCGCAAACGGCACCAAGCAAGGATGCCTGTAAAATGAGGAGGAGTCCGTGAATTCCGCGCCTTCCAGCGCCTCGGGTCCATTCGGCAGCGATCAAGAGCGGAAAAACCAGAGAAATCAGAATCACGACAGGGGCGCTCAGACCATCTAGCCCAAGTTCATAACTAATCGCATAGGAACCAATCCAGGGTAAAGACTCGACAATCTGGGGTTCGGCAACCTTAGGATGCATCGACGCCACAAGGACTACACCGCAGATTGCGCTCGCTAAACTTGCACTCAGGGCGGCCCAACTCGCTGACCCCTCTCCTAATCGACTTGGCTTAGCAGAAACATCAGCGCTGGGGCTGTTCGTCTCTCCATCTCGACTCGAGGCGGGAACTTGGCCTCCAATCACGGTCTGAAGAATAGCGCCCAAAACGGGCGTTGCGAGCATAAATGTGATGAGATGCTGAACCAAGGACCACCTCCACGACTAAAGGCACTCAGGCCTCCAGTTCAGGGCATAAGAGCTATTGTTGACTTACCAAGAAATGTATCAGCAGAGATATTCCTGCGCCAATTGCGAACGTCACGTACCATTGAAGATTCCCAGTGTGAGCAGACTGTACTGCCCCCGTAGCAGCGGTCGATAGCGCGTAAGCAACTCGTGCGATCAGATTACTCAACGCACGATCTACCTTCCCAAAAGCGCGCCCAGCAGACTGCACACCGCGGTTTAAAACATAAGGCGCCCAAGTGTTTGAAAACTTTTCATCAATCCAGGTTTGCAGGTGCCGTCCTACAAACCTAAATGCGTCGGCGAGACCCGCGAATGCTCTCTCCGTTCCGTACCCGCCCGAGACAAAGGCCGAGAGCCGTGGCGCGTAGGCCACAAACTTGCGAAACGGGCCAATACCTGATGCCCCATTCCACCAAGCGATCAAGATGGAGGTCAACAAAAGCGCGAAGTGTACACCTATGACGAGAGTGTTGACGCTGTCGCCGCGACCGTTAGGGGAAATCCGCTCGAGCACCGAGCCCAGCACTCGGTCAGAGAAAATACTTGCGTCAAGACCGGTGAGTGTTCCGTTCCAAAAAACCCCAAACCCAACGAAAATTACTAAAACAGGAATTGATAACCAGCGCCCCTGAATAAAACTTTTTTCGCTCTCATGCTTAAAGGCGGTTCCCAGTTGCCAGGCTACCCGAGCGCCACATGCGGAAACGAGAAAGCTGCACAAAAGAACGACCGCCGCGCGAGCGGGCGACTGTTGCATAGATTCAGCATAAAGGGCCACAAACCCTCCTGCGGAAGCAAAAAGAAGTCCGCCGGCCGAAGAAAACGCCCCAAGCAGAGCCACCGAAAGTAACCAATTCGAACCATTTTTAGTGCTTTTCGATGACTTTTCGATCGCGCAGTCCACCTTTTTTGCAGCGCCGTCGGCCAAGAGGGCCCACCCTAAACTTACGGTCACCGCAGTCAAACAGATTGGAACTGCTACATGGGCGCCGACAAAACCCAAAGATGCAAAGGATACCATTCCAATGGCTGAGAGCCAGAGAGACGCCGCGTTCATCCAGTTGTTTTGAAAGAAACTTGAAGTGGCCGCTAGAATCGCTGCCAAAGAGCCAATCCAACCCAAGGCTGTCTCTAGTCCTGCAGCGCGGATGAGCGACTCGTTCCTGATGAGCGCTCCCAGTGAAACCCAAAGCGGTGCAGCCTGTGCTATATAAATCCGCGTTAGCGGTCCCGAGGGGGCATGCCGAGTGAGTCGACCCAAGAGCGGGAACGGTTGAGCAAAAACGAAGATTCCCGCGAGCAACAGAATAGGACCTAAACCTTTGGCTGCGACGGCCGGAGTCAGGCTTTGAATGTGCGTGATTGCGCCTGCGCCCAGTACTGCAAGCAGAATCGCGCTAATTCTCTCAATACCAAATGACATCATGAATTCAGCGCCTTCAGGGTCCCGCCAGTGACCACCAAGTGCTATGACTCCACCGAGTGCAGCAAAGACCATCCCTAAAAAGGATGCCCACGGCGTGATTCCCGACCATGCTAGGACCGAACCCATGAGTGAAAAGCCTATTGCTGATGCAAACCTTCCTACCCCAGTCCACCTCTGCCTTGCCCAAACGTAGACCTGTAGTAGGACTGCAAGCGTAGCCGCTGCAATTCCCGACGACACCCCAAGGACGTCGACACTCATTCCAAACCGAATCGCAAGACCCTGTCTTCGAGGTAAGATCCATCCCGATATCCAGTCAAAAGAGGATTGATCCTCGAGACTGAGATCATAGCCCAACCAACCCAAAAGGACGAGCAGCCCTACGCTGGCAATTAGGACCGGCACACTCGCTAGTGTCGGGATTCTTCTTCCGAAGAAAAACGCGAGCAGGCTTGCGAAACCCAAAAAGAGTATTCCGAGAGCGAGCGGTTCGGGAGAATGCAGGAGTGGACTAAGATCACTTTTCATAGGCGCTCTAGTTTTTCAGGTTTTCAATTTCACTTAAATCTACATTGCCGCGCAGATAAAAGAGCCGCGTGGAAAGCCCAAGTCCGATTCCAAATTGCGCTAAACCGGCTAATAAAATCACTACTGCGTAGGCCTCTCCTGATGAGACAGGGAAGCTGTCAGAGCCAATACCGGAAACCAAAAAGGCTAATGCGGCAGACAGACTGAGAAGCTGTATTCCTACCAGAAGCCTCAGTACGCCTGCGCGAAGCAGAACGCAAAGGAGTCCCGAGACAGCGAGCATCGCTACAGGCATATAATAAATCATGATTCCGACACCCCACCCTGAGCGGCGGCCCGTTTAAGAACCCTGGGTCTCGATATTGCTCCAACGCCAACTATAGTGAGAAAGGTGCCTACCCCCACCATGAGAAGCGCAAGCATTGGTCCGTTTGCTAGCGCCTCACCTAAGCGTGCTACGGCAGACGCACCCGACTTACCGAGGGTGCCCTCCGCTCCATGTTTCTGTAAGCCCAGGCCGTTCACACCTAGCAAGAAAGTCCAACCCAGGGCGACGCTCACCAAGAGGCCACCCACCGGGAGAAACGCTGCCAACTTCCCCCTCGGATGGGCAGCCCGTGCCCGTCGCGAGGACGCGCCCTCCGATGGGTCCAGGATTTCCCCAAAGGTCGAACCATAGGCCAAAAAAGCGACAGTACTTGAAGATCCCAACACCCAAACGAGGAGTGTTATAAACTCAGCTCCGAAGTGGAGAGCAATACATCCGAAGAGGAGGTTCACACACCACAGCGCAAGCACGGCACTCGTAAAACTTCTCCCAAGCGCTGCGAACATGCTTGCGACTCCCAGTAAAGCCGAGAGCACCCAAATCATCATAATTCTCCCTTTATTTTTTGGCTCTCGGTAGAAGACCCCTGTTCACTTCTATCTGAAAGTTCAGAAAGAGAGAAAACCGGAGCACCCTGAGTATCGCGCTGTACCTTCTCCCACCGACTCTTCTGCTCGGCTGTGATTCTGCCGCGACCAAAACTGGCCGACATATCGGCGAGATCATAGACAGCCCGCTCATAGGCTTTAGTGTGGACGAGTGAAGTCGGAATACAAGACTCCACACAGAGTCCGCAGAAGGTGCAACTTGAGAAATCAATATCGAAAACTGATACCCAAGCCTTCTGGGAGTCCGGGACTTGAACTGTTTCCACCGTGATACATTTCACGGGGCAAACTTTCTCGCAGTCTCTGCACCCCGTGCACCGCTCAATATCATTAAAGAGTAAACCACGAACCCTTGCCGGAAGATCGTTCTCGGTCCGTGATGAAATGGGATCTGGATATTGCTCAGTCACTTCTTTTCGGAGGTCCGCAGCATTCCCCCCGCGCAAGTAAGGGAGCGACGCGCGAAGTGCGTTCGAAAGGCTCGCAAGAGCGTCGCGCAAAGATTTGAATGAAGCGATCAAATCTTGTGTCAACCCACTGGAAAAAGACGGAGCAACAAGGTCTCTCTCTTCACCGCTCATACTCATGGAGAAATTCCTCCTGCCTTCAAAAGGGCGGAACCCATCAGACAAACGAGAGAGATCGGGCCGAGTGCGCGCCAAGAGAAATCAGCAACTTGATCAAACCGAATTCTCGGCATCACACGCCCAACTACGCCCAAAACCATCATGAGTGACAGCGTTTTAAGACCTACGAGGAAAACTTGAATCGCCTGATATGCAAAGGTATTTGCGGCGCCCTCACCTAGAACAGCCACTAAAACAGAGCTTAAGAACCCAGGAAGCGCCCAGCCACCCATGAATAGCCCTACCGTAAGAACACACCAAACAAGCACACCGTAAAACTTGATGATCACGGACAAAGAGGAGCGCCTCCCCGAGAACAGTGTGCCAAGTCCACCTCGAAGATCAGGGCCAGACGCCGTGCTATCAAAAGGGGGTAACGAGAGGATTACCATTCCTGATGCTAGAAAAATAAGAAATGAAACAAACAGAAATGGCTCCCTGAACATTAGCCAAGTACCCATGCTTGAGTCATGCGGGCTTAAAAGGTTCGACCACTGAAACCCTCCGGCGGAGAGTCCCACCGATATTAGCGAAATCATCGCTGGCAGAAAGCCTGATATCGCTTGAAATGCCGAGCGAAGCCCGGCAAGCCAACCTGTAAACTCGCGACTGTTCACACCCAGGAGGAGGCTACAAACAGAAACCATCAAGATGCACCAGAGTGGCAGGAGAATCGATAATCCTGTAATCGTCATGAGGAGATGCGGTGCAATCGGTACTGTTACCATTGCCGCGTGGAGTGCGGCTAACTGCAGGGCCGGCCACAGGGCTAGCTGCGGGGTTTTGAGTTCCGGCGAAACCTTCTGAAGTAATTTCAGCTGATCGGCAATCCCCTGAAACAAGCCGAGGGGTCCCACGCGATTCGGGCCAACTCGGGCCTGAAGATCGGCTCCAATTTTTCTCTCGAAGTATGAGTGCAGAAACCCAACCGGGAGCACAAAACCCAGTTGAAGAATCAAGAGCGACGAGAAGACTTTTGAAAGTGTTTCAATCATTCTAGCCTCTCGATCATCGGTCGATTTCCGCCAAGTTGAGGTCAAGGCTCGCCAGGACCAATGGAATATCCTCAAGTTGGCAGCCAGGTATGATCTCGGGTAACAGATCCAGCGGCGCCCGAGACGGCACTCTAAAGTGGACTCGTGATGGCCGCTCGCCTCCGGCGGATAAGACGTGACAGGTCAGTAAGCCCCGGGAGCTTTCCACTCGGGAGAACCCTTCTCCGATCGGAATCTTAAATTTCTCATCTGCCTTCAAGCCGAGGGCGCTTCCGGTCGGCATGATTTCTGAGCACTGGCGTATAATATCCATCGATTGAACAATCTCTCGAATGCGAATCATGTATCGCCCATGACAATCGCCTTCGCGCTCTTCTCCCATCACCACATCAAAATCTAACTTCGAATAGGCAGCATGGGGCGCCCATCGTCGCGTATCCATGGCAATCCCGCTTGCTCGGGCATTTGGCCCCGAAAGACCAACCCTCTTGGCCGCTTCAGGAGTGATGTTTGCGGTTGCTCGTGCTCGACCTAAGAATGCCTGATTGTAGCTAAAAAGGTCGTTGTACTCTTTAAACCGGTGGCGCATGACGGCGCAAACTTCAAGCACCCGCTCTAAAAAGCCGTCGGTCACATCGTGGACTACGCCACCCATCCGGAGGAAATTAAGAGAAAACCGTGCACCT
Organism: Bacteriovoracaceae bacterium; assembly: GCA_947500275.1. Classification (GTDB taxonomy): domain Bacteria; phylum Bdellovibrionota; class UBA1018; order UBA1018; family UBA1018; genus CANMSW01. The sequence continues at coordinate 11,669 of CANMSW010000001.1, forward strand.
GTGAGTAGCTCGAAAAGATCGACAAACTTTTCCCGATCTCGCTGGACGTAGTGGAAAAGAGTTTCTGCTCCTACAGTGCGCGCTAAGCGCGCTACAAAGCCCAGATGCGATACCACCCGTGAAAGCTCAGCTGCTAGCGTTCTTACAAACAGGGCTCTTTCGGAAACCTCGATGCCCGCGAGATCTTCGACTGCCTGACAATAGGCGAGCTCCCCAAAAATGGCCCCCTCTGGGTCAAGGCGGTCAGATATCAGCACTCCGGCTGTCCAGCCCTCAGATTCAAATACTTTTTCAAGCCCTCGATGGGCAAATCCTGTTTCGGTTCTTGCGGAAACGACCAGCTCTCCATCGAGTACAAGCTTAAGCTGCATCAAGCCTGGCAAGCCTGGGTGATACGGGCCCATCACCCAGTTGGTCGAATCCGTCTGGAGAACTTCCGTTTGAAAAGGCGCAGGGGCCATCGTCATCATTTTCTTGTCCTCACTGCTGCTCGGCCTTTTCGGTCGAAGAACCCAGTCGCCTCATGGGGAAGCCAAAATGATCGTGATCATGATCATGATCGAGTGAAAAGTCAGATCCAAAGTCTGGCCGATTTAAAAACTGGATCCCGAATAAAACTTCTATTTCCAGCTCGGAGCCGATCGCCGCAGGCCAGAACTGAGCGAGGGAAGGGAGCTCCGTGAGCTCGCCTGTGCCAGTGACCGGCAATACGACTCTCAACCAAAGACTTCGGCCAAACTGGCTCGTATCAGTCCACTTTGCGGTGACAAGAAGCCCACCTTGAAACTCCATCGCAAAAAGGTCTTCAAAAAATGAAAGACCTAGCTCATTCGATGACCGACGAAGCTGACTCAGCGCTTCTGAAAATGACTCTCTGCTCACAAAAATCTGAATCGCCCGGTTAGACCCGGTCGCTTCAAATTGGCTAACATCTTGGATCGCTAAACCCTTAAAGACTTCGCGTACCCGCGCCGACCAAACTTCATGGGAAGATTTAGGATTCGCCACGAATCTTCTCCTGAAGGGTGATCAAGCCGTTCATAATAGCCTCGGGTCTGGGTGGGCAACCAGGCACATGGACATCCACCGGAATGATCCTTCCAACCCCTGAAAGACCTGTGTAGCTCCGATCCTCTGAAAATAAGCCCCCACAGCTGGCACAACTTCCAAGCGCCATTACGTACTTCGGCGCCAACATTTTTTCGTAAATCTGAAGCAGATGGGGCGCTGACTTACGCGTCACTACGCCGCTCACAAGGAGAAGGTCCGCCTGAGAGGGTTCAAGCTGAGGAACACACCCAAACCGCTCGAGATCGTAGCGGCTCCCCAACGTCTCCATGACCTCATCGGCACAACAACCGGACTGAACGGCGTAATACCAAAGGGACCCAGAGCGAGCCCATTTCATGGCGCTCTCGAGTTTCGACAGAAAAAAACCACTCTGATTCTCTGATGCTGAAGGTCTGCCTTTATTCATAAAGACTCCTCCCGGTGATTTTCCTTCTCGGCGCGATAGGTCCGCAACAGGAATAGGTCGCCCTTTCCTGATCCATGTAGCAATCCAAGTAAGGCGAGCAATGCGATGGACAGGAGCAGAATCAGCGTTCGCGAATTCGTGGCAGCGCCCTCTCCGACGATCCCTACGCGATAGGCGAGTGGAATTAAAACCATGACCATTCCTAGGAGCAGGTGGGCAAACAGAGTTGTGACGAAAAACCGAGAGTTAAACCTCCTGCCGAGCAAGGGACTCGTCGTTTCGTCATCTCTCAATACTGGCTGATGCCCTTGGCTTGGCTCGACATGACTGGAGCGCGCCCGATTGCTGCCGCGCCGGGGCAAGAGCATGGTCCGTGAAATGATATAGAGAACAGCAGGTACAACCAAAGACACTGCTGCAGCAACAAAGAAGGGGAGGTAAGCCTGCCAGCTTGACGATATCCCTTCAGTCTGAAATGCCGCTAATATTCCCTGCGCTTCGCTCATGATGTGCCCGCGTGTGTTACTGCCGGCATTAGGGGCCGGACTCGTGGCATTGCCGGTGCCAGCTCGGTTTTATCGGGCGTCGGTTTAGTCACGAAATTTATTCGTAAATCCGAATTCCAGTTCGAACGAAAAAACTACTGAATGGAAAAAGGGGTGTCAAGGCAATGGGGGAGCAAGTTATCCTGAGGCCTGAGCCATGAGCGCTACAGCAACAGTCCAAAATCCCTTCGCCCAGTTTATGGCGGCTTGCCACGCAAGCTTGGAGAGCAGCTTGAGTGGGCGCGCAGGCGCCGGGATCTCGGGGGCTACAGGCATAGCTCGAGCGCTTGTCCTTGCTCGGCTGTTAAGGTCCGCGAATCAAAAGACCGAGAGCTTCAGGCCCGCGCAGTGGGTCTGTATCTGCCCAAACGACGAGACACTCCAGGATCTGCACAAAGACCTGATCGAGCTGATCTCAGCTTTTTTTGAACAAAAGGACGCGCCTCGTGTTCTCGCCTTTCCAGATTGGGACGCAAACCCCTACACGACAGCGTCGCCCTCGATTCGTGTTCGACATGCTCGATTGGCCGCTTTGGCCGCCCTGCTCACCCCAGGGCCTCCGCTTGTCCTTTTGACGACGCCTGAGTCTTTCATCCGGGGCACGATTCCGTTGCAAGAGTTCAAGTCGCGGGCGATCCACCTGAAGGTGGGGCAGGAGGCTTCAGATCGAGACGAACTTCTCGCGTCCCTCTTCGCCTGCGGATACCTTCAGTCGGACCCAGTCGAAGATCCTGGTACTTTTGCGTTTCGCGGTGAAATCCTCGACATCTTTCCCCCAGGAAGACTGCGCCCCTTTCGCGTAGAGTTTTTTGATAACGAAGTTGAACGGATTCGTGAGTTTGACCCCCAAACGCAGAGGACTGAGGGCGGCAAGAGCGAAAGCCTGCGCGGTCTTTCCGAGATCATTCTCTACCCAGCACGTGAAGTCATTCTCGATGAAAACACGGTTCCTGCTCTTCGTGAAAACTTAAAAGCCCATGCCGACGATCTCGAGATTCCTCGCTCCGTTCGTGATCCGATTATGGCAGGGATCAGCCCGGCCCTTAACCCGGACCACGCCGACGCCTGGGTCCCTTTCTGCTGGAACAAGACTGAGAGCCTTTTCAATCATCTTCAGGGGAATACGCACTTCACAGTCGTTGAACCCGAGGCCTGTATCGAATCCCTTCAAGCCACACGCGCTAGTTATGAAAGCGCATGCAGTCGCGCCCCCCTTCAAGGTCTAATCCTCCCTCCGCTCGAGAAGCTTTATGCCTTCGAGCCAGATCAGATGGCCCTCCTATCCAAGCGGGCAAACCTTAGCTTGAGAGGCGCTTCAACCGGGCAGCGATCCGACTCATCTTTTGACCTGGCAGGAGAAACTCCTTTAGTGGTCGCAAACCGACTCAAGGCCGAGGGATCCTCCTCGAGTAAAAATCTGGTCCGGCATCTCTTAGAGCTCGGCCACAAAGTATATCTTTTCTCACGTGCTGGAACTTCGATCGATCGTCTTGAAAAATATTTGCGTGACGGCGAGGCACCCTTTCGCCACGTCTCGAATCCGTTTGATGGCTTACTTGAGGGGGCGGACTCTGGGTCCGGAGTTGCAGAAATTTTCAAGGGCAAGATAACTTCCGGTTTTGTATGGAGCGCCGCCAAGGTTGCTATTCTTAGGGACTCCGACGCAACCGGAGCATCTGAAGTCAGCAGAAAGACGCGGGCGGCGCGAGGCCGAAAGAAAACTCCAGAAGAAGGCGGCCTCAGTGGCGCTAAGAACTGGTCCGAAATCCAGGCGCTAGCAGATCTTTCGACCAACGACGCCGTTGTTCACGCAGACCATGGAGTCGGGAGATATCGCGGCCTAACTCGTCTTGCGCTCAACGGCGCACCGAGTGACTTCCTCCAAATCGAATACGAGGCGGGCGATAAACTTTATGTTCCGGTCTGGAGGCTCAACGTCATCCAAAAGTACGCCGGCACAGGTGAGTCGGCCCCGTTAGATCGTTTAGGGTCCCAGAACTTTCTGCGCCAAAAGGATCGCGCGCGAGAATCCGCACAGGCTCTGGCAGTCGACCTCGTACGCCTTTATGCCGAGCGAACTTTGAGGCCGGGTATAGCTTTCGCGCCCCCAGACGATTCCTTCGAACGCTTTGAACTCGAGTTTCCATTCGACGAGACTCCCGACCAGATGAAGGCTATCGAGGCTGTTCTTGATGACCTTCAAAGCGGCCGCCCTATGGACCGCCTTGTCTGTGGCGACGTCGGGTATGGAAAAACCGAAGTGGCCATCCGTGCAGCGTTTCATGCGGTAGCGAACGGAAAACAAGTCGGGGTCTTAGTGCCCACCACACTTCTGGCGACGCAGCATGAGAGCACTTTCAAATCACGACTCAGTGCGAGTGCTATTCATGTCGAGAGCATTACTCGTTTCAAATCGAGAACTGATCAAAAACGAGTTTTAGAGGAAACCGCCGCCGGAAAGATCGACGTCCTCATTGGCACCCATCGAGTCCTGTCTAAAGACGTCCGTTTCAAGGATCTAGGACTCGTCATCATCGATGAGGAGCAGCGCTTCGGAGTAGAGCATAAAGAGCTCCTAAAAACGCTTCGGGTGAATACTCATGTCCTTACACTTTCGGCCACACCTATCCCTCGGACGCTTCACTTGGCCCTTTCTGGGCTCCGCGATATCAGCTTAATCAACACTCCTCCGGTCGACCGACTGCCCATTAAGACGTGGGTTTCGCGAAGAAACGACGAGATGATCGCCACTGCCATCAGAAATGAGCTTGCACGCGGCGGCCAAGTCTTTTTCCTGCATAACCGCGTTCAGACCATCAAAGAAACAACCGCCCAACTAGCAAGGACCATTCCTGAGGCCCGCTTTGGCATGGCGCACGGACAGATGAGCGAAAGGGACCTTGAGTCTGCAATGCAGTCATTCCTGAAGAAAGAAAAGGATGTCCTCGTCTGCACGGCGATCATCGAGTCGGGTTTAGATATTCCATCCGCTAATACGATTCTGGTGGATCGTGCTGACCACTTCGGCTTGGCCCAGCTCTATCAAATTCGCGGAAGGGTCGGTCGCGGACAGGTTCGTGCGTATGCTTATTTGATGACGCCGGAAGAGGCCCCGATCACCGACGACGCGCGTAAACGTCTCGATGTCATTCAGCGATTTATTGAGCTCGGAAGTGGCTTCAGCATTGCTTCTCACGATCTAGAGATGAGGGGCGGAGGCGACATTCTCGGTCCCGAACAGTCGGGACATATTGCGGCAGTCGGATACGAGCTTTATATGGAGCTCCTTGACGATGAAATTCGTAAGCTTCGCACCGAGGGAACCTCCCTTAGCAGTGAAGTTTCAAGTGCTCGTGACCCGGAAATAAAGGCTCCTTACCCGGCCTTTCTGCCCGAGGGGTATGTCCCAGAAGTACACCAAAGACTTGCGCTCTATCGCAGACTTTCTTCTGCAAGAACAGAAGGAGAGCTCCGAGACCTTGAGTCGGAGATGGAAGACCGCTTTGGACCTATAGGCGCAGAGGCGAAAAACCTTCTTTGGCTCATTCGCGTAAAACTACTTTTAAAAGCCCACGCCGTCGATATTTTGACAGTCGGCGAAGGCCGCGTAGTTTTGACAGCTGGTCCGGGAAGCCACTTCGATACCGACCGCGTCGTCGCGTTGATTTCCTCGGGATCTGGTGAATATCAGCTTACTCCTGATTCGAGACTGATTGCCCGCGCTAATACCACGACCATCCATGAACTCCATTTTGATTTAGAGCGCCTTCTGGAAAAAGTGGCGCGGCGGAATTGATTGCTTCTTCAGAACTTACTTTCCGCGGTTGCCTCTCTGGTGATCCGTGTTACTTTTTATATTATGAAGATCAATCTCAAGCCATTTTGCCTAACGCTCGGTTTCAAAAATACGGCCATCCTTTTTTCGGCCTCTATTTTGGGAGGCCTGTTGATTGCGCCCGAGCAGCCGGCCAATGCAGCCACCGAGCTTGCGAAAGTTAACCAAACCGTAATCACGGTCGAGGACTTCGAGAAGAAGTACAAAGAAAACCTCCGATTCTTTCAGCTAAAGGCGCCGACCAAGCAAGGGGTACTAGACGACCTCATCAAGCGCGAGCTTGGGATTCAGGAAGCGAAGAAACTCGGCATCGATAAAGACCCGGAAATTATCGATCGGATGAATACCGTCCTTTATCATGCGCTTCTCGAGAAACGACTGAACAAAGATTTCGAGAAGATCGTGATCTCTGAGTCCGAAGCCAAAGATTACTATCAGAGGAACCCCGAGATCCGAACGTCCCACATTTTCGTGGCTCTTCGTCCGGACGCCTCTGCTGATGAACAAAAGAAAGCATTGGCTCGCATGACAGAGATCCGCGACACCCATCTCAAACCTGGAAAAATGAGCTTTGCTGAAATCGCCCAGCGTTTTTCAGACGGTGTGGCTGCTCCCGTAGGCGGGGATCTCGACTACAACACGCGCGACAAGCTAGACCCGGCCTTTTATGACGCCGCAGTGAAGCTCAAAACACCTGGTGCGACCAGTGGCATCGTACGCTCACAGTTTGGTTACCATATCATCCGTCTCACGGGTGTGCGCCCGTGGTCAGAAACTGACCAAGCTCAAACCAAGCGCCTCGTTTACGACGAGAAGCGCAGCGGGATCTTTGAACAGTACATGGCCGACCTAAGAAAACAGGCCAAAGTTTCTGTTAACCAAACCGCCCTGAAATAACGCGCCACGGCAACCGACTCGGCAGTGGGGGATCCCTTGCCGAGTCGATTCAAGACTATGAATCTTACTGCCGAATTGCGAGTCTTCTGCGCCTGTGGGAGAACCAAGATCATGCGCGCAACAGCTCAAGTTCAGGCACCTCGTCCCACCTTTCTTTCTCCGTATTTTCGAGTCGCTTACTCAGGGCTCGCTGCACTCGGGCTCACTTTACCGAACGCCCTCTTACCGGCGATTGCGGCCGTAAGTGCCCCCATAGCCTCGTCGCCGGTCGTCTTGGATCGTTTAGAGGCCACCGTAAATGGCGCTCTTCTTTTAAGGACCGACTTAGAAAGCTTCAGAAAATCTTGGGGGCTTCGCCAACAGCTCGACCCCTTATTCTCAGGAACTCCGCTCTCCCGACTCGGCCCATCCGCGGGCGACGCTCCGATCACTCAGTATCTTGTCGATGAGCGACTGATTCTCAATCTCTTCCCGGTGACCGATTCGGAAGTGGATACAGAAATCAACACGATCCAGTCCAACAACCGGATGGATCGAAAAACTCTTCAGTCGGCATTGATGGAGCAAGGTTTCAAATTTGCAGATTATTTCGAACTGATCCGCGCAGGAATCGCCAAAAGAAATCTCATCGATCGCGAAATTCGGACAAAAGTCAGCATTTCCGACGATGACGTTAAGAATCAGTTTTACAATCAGTTTGCTAAAGCCTCCCAGGCTCCGCGCTCATTTCACGTGAAAATTATTACCGTCACCCCTTCTAATTACAAATCAGGCTCCGCAGCACGCGAAGTGATTGAACGCGCTAAGAGCCAAGTGACTGGAGGAGAGTCCTTCGAAGAGGTGGCGAAGTCGATGAGTGACGACTCGTCCGCCACAAACGGGGGTGATCTTGGAGTTCTCACCGAAGACCAGATGTCCCCAGCTATTCGCGACGCTCTCAAGAAACTCAGAATCGGAGAGACCAGCGGGGTTCTAGGAGATCAGAAAAGTAGACTCTTCCTGTTGAAGCTTGTTGATATTGCTTCCTCAGAAACTGAGCGCTACAAGCAGATGAAGGAAGAAATCAGGAATCAATTGGCAGCATCTGAATATCAGAGACAAATTCAACTCTGGCTTGATCGCCAGCGACAGACGGCCTCCATCCATCTCCATGGCGAAAAATCAGAAAAAGAAGGCGCCCGCCAGTGAGCGGGGTCATTCTCCTTACTCCGGGTGATCCGAGAGGAATAGGACCCGAAATTACTCTCAAAGCACTCAAGGCCCAAACGGCATCGGTTGGGCAGTTTACCATCGTCGTGATGGGTGCCGAAGCTCCATTCAAAAAACTGCGTGCGCAGTATGAACGCGTCACCGTGGATGACCTCCCCGAAATCGTCCGGTCGCGCCACCGCGTCCGGAGTACGAATCGATTTCTGTTGGTTCCTGCCCCTGTCGCAGTTCCCAAAGTGACACCCTTTAAGAATTCGCCCTGGCAGAAACCAAAGAAATCCGTCCTCGGACCCTCCGCAAGCCTCGGCGGGTTCCAAGCGGGTTGGTCGGTCGAACTCGCCACTCGCCTCGTTCTCAGCGGAGTTGCCTCCGCACTCGTCACGGGCCCCATCCACAAGGAGCGGCTCCAAGCGGGCGGTTATCCATTTTCTGGCCACACGGATCTACTCGGGCACCTCTCGGGTGTGAAAACCAACACTATGATGCTCGCGAACGAAATTCTAAGGGTCGCGCTCGTCACGGTCCACACTGCCTTAGCGAACGTCCCAGGCCTCCTTTCCGAAAAAGAAATCTTGCGAACGATTGAGCACACGACCCGCGGGCTGCAAGACCGCTGGGGAATTCGCCGCCCTAAAATCGCTATCACGGCCCTCAATCCTCATGCGGGGGAGGGTGGCCTCTTCGGGTCAGAGGAACAAAAAATCATCACCCCAGCGATAGAGAAGGCTCGAAAACTATTCCATGCAGAACTATCCGGACCGCATCCGGCTGACACGGTCTTCGCCCAGCAGCTGCAAAAAAAGAAATCTGCTCGTTGGGACGCTGTGATTTGTATGTACCACGACCAAGGGTTAATCCCGGTCAAGCTTCTTGATTTCCCGAAAACCGTGAATGTAACTTTAGGAATTCCGATGATCAGAACTTCCGTCGATCACGGGACAGCCTTTGATATTGTTGGAAAGAATAAAGCGGATCCCTCTAGCCTCATTTCAGCCATCAAAATGGCTGAGCAGATGGCCCGTCGACAAAAGAAGAAACCAGCATCTATTAACGAAAAAACGATAAAGAGCTTCAAATGATATTAAAACCATCGATCATCAATACTCAGATTTTTCGCGAATACGACATCCGCGGGATCGCGGAAAGAGACCTTTCAGCAGAGTTCGCACGTTATTTGGGACTCACTTATGCGGAATTTCTTCGAGATCGCTGCGCAGCAACTCTTTCAAAGAAGGCTGGAAACCCTCTCGTTGCCGTCGGTCGCGACTGCCGCCTGAGCGGAGAAGAATACGCCGAAGCTCTAATCAGCGGACTACGTGCAGGCGGCCTCGACGTCGTCCGAATTGGGGTTTGTCCAACGCCGTTGACCTATTTCAGCGTCTTCCACTTGAACCTTGACGGGGCAATCATGGTGACGGGATCTCATAATCCCGCCAACTACAACGGCTTTAAAATTTGCGCCGGGAAAGACACTCTCCATGGCGCCGATATACAAGACTTGCTCAGAAGAATGGAATCTGGATCTCCGGTCTCTCTTCAAACTCAGTTTGCTCAGGGGTCGATTCAAGATCACGCGATTATTCCTGATTACATCCAATACGTCAGCGCGAACGCCGAAAAAGTGAAGAAGGCTAAAATCGTGCTCGATGCTGGAAACGGCACGGCAGGCACGGTCGCACCAGAGCTTTTCCGAAAAATGGGGGCCGACGTTGTCGAACTTTACTGCGACCTCGATGGCCGATTCCCCAACCACCACCCGGACCCTACTGTTCCCGCTAACTTGAAGGCTCTGATTGCGGCGGTGCGCGAGCATAAAGCAGATTTTGGCGTCGCCTTTGATGGCGACTCTGACCGCATTGGTGTTGTAGACGAAAACGGAAGAATCCTTTTTGGCGACGAGCTGATGGTTATTCTTTCGCGTGACCTTCTCGCGAGAAAGCCCGGTGCGACGATCATCTCGGAAGTGAAATCCAGCCATCGTCTCTATCAAGACATCGCTGCGCGGGGTGGTAAGCCCATCATGTGGAAGACTGGCCACTCCCTCATTAAAAGCAAAATGAAGGAAACTAAGGCTGAGCTTGCGGGTGAGATGTCAGGGCATATCTTTTTCGCTGATCGGTGGTTTGGTTTCGATGATGCCATCTATGCCGCGACTCGCGTGTATGAGATTTATTCGCGTGCTCAGTCCTCATTGTCATCATTGATTCAGGATTTGCCTCCGACTTTCTCCACTCCCGAAATTCGAGTCGAATGTGAAGAGGCGCTTAAGTTCAAACTCGTCGAGGCGACAAGGCTGCGGCTAGAGTCACTTGATTTTAAACCCAACACCATCGATGGGATCCGCATCGACACCAAAGACGGTTGGGGACTGTTACGTGCGTCCAATACGCAGCCAGTTTTGGTCCTTCGATTTGAAGCAACTTCGGAAGGTCGACTTGCCGAACTCAGAACGCTGTTCGAACAAGAACTTCAATCTGCCGCTCTTGCGATCGGACACCCATCCATCCAAATGGAAGGGACGGCTAGTCATTGAGCAAACAGACAGGCACTCCTTTACAAGAAAAACGGAGGGGCAAGGCGTCCCCGAAAGGCGCACTCTCGCCGTCTGCGCCTGATGAGGCGATCGTCGTCAAGCGGGCACAGGTCCATAACTTGAAGGATGTCACGATATCTCTTCCGCGCGACAAACTCGTGGTGCTGACGGGTCCTTCTGGGAGCGGGAAGTCTTCCCTCGCATTTGACACGATTTATGCTGAGGGGCAGCGCCGCTATGTGGAGAGCTTGTCGGCCTATGCTCGCCAGTTTCTTGAGCAGGTGGGTAAACCCGACGTCGAATCCATTGAGGGGCTAAGCCCCACGATCTCCATCGAACAAAGAACGACGAGCTATAACCCACGATCGACCGTTGGTACCGTCACTGAAGTTTATGATTACTTGCGACTGCTGTTCGCAAGGATCGGTAAGCCCTACTGCTATAACTGCGGGAAGTTGATTCAATCGCAGACTCAACAACAGATTATTGATCAGATCTTATCGCTCGAAGAGGGGGCGAAGCTCGGTCTCATGGCGCCGATCGTCCGCGGGAGAAAAGGGGAGTACCAGAAGGAACTCCTTCAGCTCCGTCAGCGCGGCTTTGTCCGAGTAAGGATTGACGGGGAAACGCTAGACCTCTCTGACTCCATCTCGCTAGATCGAAATAAGAAACATGATATCGATGTGTATGTGGATCGGATCATTTTGAAGGGTGATCGGCAAACTCTCACAACACGCGTGACTGAGTCAGTCGAGCTCGCCCTGAAGCTCGCCGATGGACTCCTCGTGCTCGAGCAGCACCTTCTCAATGGGGAATCGCGCGAGACTCTGATGTCAGAGCGCTTTGCGTGTCCTGATTGCAACATTAGCTATCCGGCTCCAGAGCCTCGAACATTCTCATTCAACAGTCCAATGGGTGCTTGCTCCAAGTGCGACGGCTTGGGCACGGATCCCTCTTCTCGCGTGGAAGAAGCGGTCGTTCAATCAGACTCGGAATCGCCATCGTTTTACCGTGAAGTCACCCCTGATTCGCACCCATGCTCGGACTGCTCAGGGGCGCGCCTAAGAAAAGAAAGCCTTCACATCCGCGTGTATGATCGGAATATTTCTGATCTCGGTCGGCTTTCTATATCGGAACTGAGAGATTACTTTTCGTCCTTGAAGCTCAGTGAGCGTGAGAGCCTGATCGCAAGTCGAATCTTAAAGGAGATCATCGAGCGCCTGTCCTTCTTGATCGACGTCGGCGTCCACTATCTATCACTCGGGCGCCCGGCTCAGACGCTTTCTGGCGGTGAAGCTCAGCGTATTCGCCTGGCCACTCAAATCGGATCCTCTCTAGTCGGAGTCATTTACGTCCTCGACGAGCCAAGCATTGGGCTTCATCAACGCGATAATGAGCGGCTCATCAAAACGCTGCTCCGCCTGCGGGACCTCGGTAATACCGTTCTTGTCGTCGAACACGATCGGGACACAATGGAGAATGCGGACCATATTGTTGACCTCGGACCTGGTGCAGGAACAAAGGGTGGGGAAGTCGTCGCCGAGGGGACCTTGGCGGAAATCCTCCGTGCGCGGGATAGCCTCACCGGAAAATACCTCCGAGGGGAATTGGAAATTTCCGTGCCGGCATCCCGTCGTCCTTGGTCTGCTGATCGGACGCTTAAAGTCATCGATGCGCACGCTAACAATCTAAAGTCGGTGACTGTCGACTTCCCGCTAGGAACTTTTATCTGCGTCACGGGCGTTTCCGGAAGCGGTAAAAGTACCCTCGTATTGGACACTCTTTATCGGGGTCTACTCTCACACCTTTATAAGGTCGAAGTCGGTCCTTTAGGCGCAAAATCCATCGCGGGTCTCGATCATGTCGACAAAGTAATCGACATCGACCAGAGCCCGATAGGAAAGACTCCTCGCTCGAACCCAGCCACATATACGGGCATTTTCACTTTGATTCGTGATCTCTTTGCAAGCTTGCCCGAGAGCAAGGTGAGGGGGTTCACCCCAGGTCGCTATTCTTTCAACGTCAAGGGCGGAAGATGCGAGGCCTGTGAAGGGGATGGTCTAACCCGTATCGAGATGCACTTTCTTCCCGACGTCTTCGTTCAGTGTGAAGCCTGCTCAGGACGCCGGTACAATCGCGACACCTTGGAGATTAAGTATAAAGGCAAGAGCATCGCAGACGTTTTAGAAATGTCCTCCGAGGACGCTCTCGAGTTTTTCGATGCGATTCCTTCAATCAAAGCAAAACTCAAAGTCATGAACGAGGTCGGGCTCGGCTATGTTCGGCTCGGACAAAGCGCAACGACCCTTTCAGGAGGCGAGGCACAACGAATCAAGCTCGCAAAAGAGTTGTCTAGGAGAAGCACCGGCCGAACGGTCTACATCCTCGACGAGCCCTCCACAGGGCTTCATTTCGACGACGTCAGGAAGCTAGTGCAAATCCTTCAGTCACTCGTTGACCAAGGAAATACCGTCATCGTGATCGAGCACAATCTTGATATCATCAAGGTTGCAGACCACATCATCGATATTGGGCCAGAAGGCGGCAAAGCTGGGGGAACGGTCGTAGCCTCTGGATCGCCCGAAGAAATCGTTTCTCACCCGGCCAGCCATACCGGAAGATTTCTGAAACCTTACCTTACGCGAAGAGCTCTCTAGGCCCTTCGGCACATAAAAAAAGCCCCGAGCTGATCTCTCAGCCCGGGGCCCAAACTAACAAACAACCTAAAATTAGGTGTTCGTGATTTTCAAGAATGCGATGACGAATGCCAAGAGAACAAGGGATTCGATCAGAGCGAGAGAAATGATCATTGGAGTGAAGAGTTTGTCCCCAGCTGCTGGGTTACGAGCAATCCCTTCGAGAGCTGCGGAAGCTGCTTTGCCTTGTGCCGAAGCTCCGCCGAAAACTGCCAAGCCGATTGCGATTGCAGCTGCAATTGCACCGTAGCCGCCGCCGGTTGAAGTGGTCGCAGCAGCGACGCCTTCTTCAGCGAAAGCTACAGAGGACAGAGCTACAAAGCCCAAAACTGCCGACATCAAAATTTTACGAATCATGGATTCTTCCTTTCCTTTCTTCTTTCACTACTTAGTGGTCATGCGCTGTCGCCAGCGAAATGTACACCATGGTCATCATACAAAACACGAACGCTTGGATCAGGGACACGAAAAGACCCATACCCAAAAATATGACCGGTACCAGTAATGGAACCAAGTCACTAAATACACCCATCACAATATGGTCGCCGGTGATATTCCAACGGAGACGAAACGCCAACGAGATCGGGCGAATCAGGTGGGAAATCACTTCAATCGCAAACATCAAAGGGGCAAGCCACCACACTGGACCCATGAAATGCTTCAAATATCCAAGTCCGTTCGCGCGCAAGCCTCGGTAGTTATAATAAAGGAATACGAAAGAACTGAGAGCAATCGTGGTGTTCAAATTATCGGTCGGAGGTAAAAAACCAGGAATGAGACCAAACAAGTTACAACTGAAAATGAAAACGAAAAGGGTTCCGATCAACGGGAAATAGATCGGAGCATCATGCTTACCGAGAACCTGCTCAACGAGCCCGTATAGCTTCTCCGCCACGATCTCAAAAAAGTTCCGAAACGTAAGTTTAGACTCCGGCACTAAGGCCTCGTCTATATTTTTCATGCGGCGGTTCAATTGCATTGAAGCAATCGAGGTCAACACGGTCAGGACAACCACAATTCCGGCAGCCATCACGACGTGGTTAGGCGCGTGATCTAAACCCGGCACAAGAGAGAGCCAATTAAACCCATGCTCACTGTGGTTTGAAGCCATGAAACGAACTCTCCTCGTTTACTCAGTTCTTTTGTTAGCGCTCTGAACTCACTCGACGAGGTCAAAGGGCCAACTCACTTCATCCAGAGGTCTCTGTTTCCCTCCAGATCCTCGAAAATGCTCCGAAGACCAGGGGAACTGCGATCCAACCGCTCAGGCCAAGCAGGCTGGAAAAAGCCGTTTCAACAGGCCTCTTCCATAAGAGGATGACCACAGTGAGCAAACTTGCCCCCTTGATGCACCCCCAATAAATCGCCCGACTTCCAAGCAATCTCTTTTGGATGGGGTCCACTGATGACACAGCCCCAGCAAGGTTGGCAAATAATTTTCCCAGGCTCAACAGGTTCAAACCGCAGAGAATTGCCATCTGCAGAAAGTCCCCCCTATGGAGTGCGCCCATTCTAAACTCTTGGAGAAGGGCTGCCGGCAAAAACCACATCCCGAACGCGGCGAGACCCACGAACTGTAGGCGGGATATTTTCTTCATTTTAGGTCCCGTTTTTCTTCTGGTTTGATGTTTTTCTTGTCCGTCCTGGGCTGATCGAATTTTCGACCCAAGATTAAGATTTCACGCAGGGAGACCGCCAAGGCCAAGAAAAGGAGAAGTGCGGTCCAAAGAGCTGACAATCCGAACTGATTATGGAGAAAATACCCTAGCAACGAGGCCCCCGTCAGGCTCCCGATCAGGATCTGCGAAACCTGGACAAACAACGACCACTGGCGCCGGGCTTCGGGACCTAGGTTCATCGTCTCCGCCTTGAAATACGTTCTTTAAGTCGAATTCGCCGAATTTGAACCACATTGGGGGTCGGGTAGGTCGATTGAATCGTCTCAAGAACACTGAGAGCTTGATCGAGCTGGTCGAGTTCCTCCAGAGCCACTGCTATTCCAAAGGTAGCCTCCGGCACCTGGACGCTCTTGGGGTATTTTTGAGTAAATGCTTCAAAAAGCCTGATCGCTTCGCGGTAAGTCTCTTTTTCCTGGCTCGAAAAACGAGAGCCCGGTCTCTGCTCCCCACGTGTAAGCCAGACCATCCCAAGCTGATAAGAAGCTTTCTCGGCCCAAGGAGTTCCAGCGCACTCCTTTTGTATTCTATCGAACACCTCAAGAGCGGAATCAAAAGCCCAACCCTGAAAATACGAGTCTGCAATTCTATAGAGGAATTCTGGCACTTCAGGAGCCTGAGGACGAAGGCGGACCAGTTCCTGATAATGCTGAATCGATTCAGAATGCTTATCCTGTCGGGTGTAAAGGATTTCTCCTATCTGTTTCCGTGCATCCCAACCCAACCGGGAGTCGCCCTCTTGGTCGACAATGAGCCGGAGCTTCCGAATCGCTTCGTCATGCTCATTTAGAAAAAGCGTTTGAGTCATGGCGGAACGGAGGAGAGCTCGTCGGCCCAATTCTCCGTCTGGGTCTCTTCGGTTCACCCGATCAAACTCGACCACGGCGGCAGCGTAATTCGCTTCGCTCCAAAGCTTCTCTGCCAGCAGATAACGATTCTTTGCCGAGTCGACTGAACAGCCTACCCAGAAAAGGGCAAGGGCCACCCATGAAAGGGTGACCCTGAGTCTGCCTAATCCTGTGACTTTCCTTTCGGTGTCCCGAAATCTAAACTTGATCAGTGGACTGTCTCCCCACTCGAGCCATCCTGAGGGGTCACAACGTCTCCTTCAGTTCCCTCTGCGGCCACGTTACTCTCGGCAAGGTACTCGAACGAAACCACTCGCTCTCCAGTACCGCTGATATTCATCAAGCGAACTCCCTGAGTGTTTCGACCTTGTTCGGAAATATCTCCTACATGAATTCGAATCATTTGGCCCTTGGTGGAAACGAGCATGAGGTCGTCCTTAGGAAGCACTTGTCGTGCACCCATGACGTGGCCATTCTTCTCGGTGGTTTTCATCGTAATGATGCCCTTACCACCGCGGCTCTGATGCCGATAATCGCCAACAGGCGTCCTCTTTCCGTACCCCGATTCGGTAACCGTCAGGATCTCAAACGGCTGCTCTGAGCCTGTTTGAAGAACTTCCATCGCTACTACACGATCCCCTTCGTCTAGACTCATTCCGATTACGCCACGCGCGGTCCGCCCCATCGGACGAACATCTGCTTCGCCAAATCGAATCGACATCCCGTCTTTGGAGCACAGGAAAACATCGTTCGACCCATCGGTCACTTTGGCGCCAACTAGCTCATCGCCTTCATCAATTGAGATCGCAATAATGCCTGCGTTTCGAACGTTTGAGAATTCTGCGAGCGGCGTCTTCTTAATCACACCGGCCCGAGTGACCATCACGATGTATTCGTTCTCTTTAAATTCGCGAACCGGAAGAATCGCCTTAATCTTCTCACCCGACTGGAGTGAAACAAGATTAACAATGGCTTTCCCTTTTGCGACGCGAGTCGCCTCAGGTACTTTGTAAACTTTAAGCCAATACATCCTGCCCTGATCGGTGAAGCAGAGAAGGAAGCTCAGCGTGTATGTATGGTAGATCGCGGTGACAAAATCTTCGTCACCCGTAGTGACGGCACGTATTCCGCGTCCACCGCGTCCCTGACTTCTAAACAAATTAGGGTCAGCGCGTTTAATATACCCAGTGTGCGTGATCGAAACTAAAGCCTCTTCGTCAGCAATGAGCTCTTCTTCCTCAAACTCATTTAATCCCGACGAGACAATTTCAGTCTTCCTCTTGTCGCCAAAGCGCTCACGGATTTCGAGCAGTTCTTTCTTGATCACTTCGTATACCAGTCCCTCACTGCCCAGGATCCGCTTTAGCTCTTCAATCAAGGCGAGCACCTGCCGGTATTCGTCTAGGATTTTATCTCGCTCAAGTCCGGTCAAGCGCTGAAGACGCATATCTAAAATCGCTTGGGCCTGAATCTCAGAGAAGCTGAATCGCGTCATCAATCCTTCGCGCGCCTCATCCGGTCCTTTGGCGGACTTAATGAGGGCGATGACTTCGTCAATATTCTCAACTGCGCGCTTCAAGCCTTCCAAGATATGGGCCCGCGCTTCGGCTTTCTTCAGGTCAAAGATTGTTCTGCGAACAACGACATCCTTACGATGTTCGATGAAGGCCCAAATCATGTCTCGGAGATTAAAAGTTTTAGGCTGATTTTGGTGAATAGCGAGTAAGTTTATACTGAAGTTATCTTGTAACTGCGTCAGCTTATAGAGCCGATTCAAGATGACGTTTGAGTTTTCGCCCTTCTTGATTTCGACAACGATTCGCATACCGGTTCGGTCAGACTCATCGCGAAGATCAGAAATTCCTTCGAGTTTCTTCTCTTTAACCAGATCGGCGATCTTCTCAATCAGTCTTGCCTTGTTCACTTGATAGGGAATTTCAGTGACAATGATCCGCTCGCGATCACCTTTCCATGTTTCGATCTCGGCACGGGCCCGCATCGTAACAGACCCACGGCCGGTACGGTAAGCTTCGCGGAGCCCTGAACCTCCAAACATCGTAGCGCCAGTCGGAAAATCCGGCCCTTTCACAAATTGTAGAAGCGCATCGGTTTCGAGAGCCGGATTATCAATCAGAGCGGTGGTTGCGTCGATCACTTCTGTTAGATTATGAGGCGGAATACTTGTGGCCATGCCAACTGCGATCCCCGCTGAACCGTTAATGAGCAGATTGGGGATTCTCGTCGGAAGAACGGTCGGTTCGGTCAAGCTATCGTCGTAATTGGGGCCGAAATCGACGGTTTCTTTATCTAAGTCGGCGAGAAGCTCATCGGTGATCTTTTCCATGCGAACTTCTGTATATCGCATTGCAGCGGGGGAGTCCCCGTCGATCGACCCGAAGTTTCCCTGTCCGTCGATCAGGGTATATCGAAGCGAAAAGTCCTGAGCCATTCGAACCATCGTGTCGTAAACGGCGCTGTCACCATGCGGGTGGTATTTACCGATAACATCCCCGACAACACGGGCGGACTTTTTGTAAGCCTTACCGAACGTATTTCCTAAATCATACATCGCGTAGAGAACACGTCGATGAACCGGTTTAAGACCATCCCGCACATCGGGGAGGGCACGCCCTACGATCACGCTCATTGCATAATCGAGGTAGGCTCCACGCATCTCGTCTTCAATATTGACTACAACAACACTCTTATCGTGACCGGTTGCTATCTCGCTCATCAGTCGATTTCCCTTTATGACCGGTTAAAAAAATTGATCACCATTTGAAGATTGCCGATGCCCACGTAAACCCGCTTCCAAACGCAGCCATCGCCACGGTCATACCTGGTTTTAACTTTCCAGCGCGGATGGCCTCGTCCATTCCGATCGGCAATGTGGCGGCCGTCGTATTTCCAAATCGCTCAATGGTGTTAAAAACTTTCTCTTCTGGAATTTCTAATTGTTTAGCCACCATCTCATTGATGCGAAGGTTGGCTTGGTGGAAGAGGAATAAATCGATGTCTTCGATTTTGAGTGAGTTCTTATTTAAGGCCTCGTGAATCGCTTCAGGCATTCTCCGAACAGCATGCATGAATACGGTTTTCCCGTTCATTTTCGGATAATGTCCGCCTTCCGCCAAAATTTCCGCAGACAACCGAGGTCCATCATTCGCTTGCGTCGGTGCTTCAATCCAAAGTTCCTTAGCGAACGCTCCGTCCGCGTGAAGGTGAGTGGAAAGGATATGAGGACCGGACAAGTCAGAAGTAGCCCCTATTACTACAGCCCCGGCTCCATCCCCGAAAAGAACAGCAACATCTCGACCGCGCGTCGTTTTATCGAGACCCTTTGAGTGAATCTCAGATCCCACCAGAAGAACCTTTTTTGCCATCCCGCCACGGATGAACTGGTCAGCGATCGAAAGACCGTAGACGAAACCACTGCATTGCTGCCTGATATCGATCGCGGGACATCCAGAAATGCCAAGCTTAGCTTGTAGAAAACACGCTGATCCCGGGAAATCATGATCAGGACTCAAAGTTGCAAAAAGGATCATATCGATCTCTTCTTTGACCACCCCAGCCGCCGCCATTGCCTTTTTTGCGGCCTCAAGTGCGAGATCTGACGTTGATGTCGTTCCCTCGACCCAGTGACGCTGCCTAATGCCCGTTCGTTGATGGATCCACTCATCCGAAGTATCCATCAACTTTTGCAGATCGTCGTTCTTCCAAACTCGAGGTGGAACGTAGGAACCAACACCTAAAATTTTTGACCGAACTTCCTGATGCGTCATAAATTTTTCTCCGTAAAAACTAGATGTCGAGATTCCGAACGCGAAGCGCGTTTTCCTCAATAAACTGGCGCCGTGGCTCTACTTGATCACCCATTAAAACTGAGAAAATAGAGTCCGCTTCAACAGCATCATCGACGTTGACCTTAAGAAGGGTCCGCCGGGCCGGGTCCATGGTAGTCTCCCAAAGCTGCTCAGGATTCATTTCTCCTAAACCTTTATATCGCTGAATCGTCATCCCTGCTTTTGTCTTCTCCACAATTCCGAGCGCAAGATCTTCGCCAGTATCAAAGAGCTTATCGCCTTTCCCCTCATGAATAACTTGATATGGGCCCGATCCCATTGAAGTCATAGCCTGGTAAAGCTTACACAGCTCTTCATACTCGGTTGAAAGAACCGTAGCTGAATTCACTGGAGCAGTTCTCCGCGTTCCATGAATCCAATTATCGAGAACCGCATAAAACGAGTTGTGTTCCAGATCCTTTTCAATCTTCCAACTGAAACGGACATCTTTCGACTTCAACTCGATTTCAAGCTTCCGCAGAACAGAATCTAAACCATCCTCCGACTCAAGTGTCGCAGGGGAGACGCTATTTGCTACCAATCCTCTGAGGATCTCAGGGTGGATTTTTCGAGCCACTCGATCGATCGCTTTCGTAAAGCGAGAAGCTGCCTTCAAAGACGCCATAATCTGCGAAGACGCCAGAATCTTTCCTTCGGCCTTCACCTGGACACCTTCTAGGCCGCTCGAAAGAAGATATTCGGCAAGCTCAGATTCATTTTTTAGGTACTTATCTTTCTGGCCCTTCTTCACCTTATAAAGCGGCGGCTGAGCGATATACAAAAACCCTTTTTCAATCACTTCTCGCATCTGCCGGTAAAAGAAGGTCAGTAATAGGGTACGAATATGGGATCCGTCGACGTCCGCATCCGTCATAATTACAATCTTATGATATCTTATTTTATTAATATCAAAATCGTCTTTACCGATCCCGGCACCAAGCGCCGTAATCAATATCTTAATTTCCTCGAAAGAAAGCATCTTATCGAAGCGGGCTTTCTCGACGTTT
The DNA here is from genome assembly GCA_947500275.1 of Bacteriovoracaceae bacterium. Taxonomy (GTDB): domain Bacteria; phylum Bdellovibrionota; class UBA1018; order UBA1018; family UBA1018; genus CANMSW01. The sequence goes on from CANMSW010000001.1 coordinate 32,237, forward strand.
AAGATTTTACCTTTAAGGGGAAGAATGGCTTGGTTTTTTCTATCGCGACCCTGCTTGGCAGAACCACCCGCGCTATCACCTTCGACGAGGTAAATTTCACAAAGTGCAGGATCCCTCTCCTGACAATCTGCCATTTTCCCAGGCAACCCGCTGAAGTCCAATGCGGTTTTTCGACGTGTTAGATCGCGAGCTTTACGGGCTGCGATTCGTGCCAGCGCTGAATCAATAGCTTTTTGAATAACCTTTTTTGCGACCGATGGATTCTGCTCAAAGAAGGAAGTTAGCTTTTCGTATACGATGGTATTTACAAATCCTTCGACTTCACTGTTTCCAAGTTTTGTTTTGGTTTGACCCTCAAACTGAGGCTCGGGAACTTTAGTGCTGATCACGCACGCTAAACCTTCCCGAATGTCTTCTCCGGTCAATCCTTCTTTAAAATTCTTTCCAAGATTATTTTCATTGATATATTTATTTACTACTCGGGTCAGAGCCGTACGGAACCCAGACACATGGGTTCCACCCTCGATCGTATTGATATTATTGACGTAGGAGGAAATGGTTTCTGAGTACGAGTCATTCCACTGCATTGCTATTTCAATGCCAATGAAATCCTTTTCAGCGCTGAGATAAATGACTTTGTCATGAAGTGCTGATTTCGATTTATTGATATGTTCAACGAATTGAATAATCCCGCCTTCATAGCTGAAGTCATGCACCTTTGCGGGTTCAATTCGTTCGTCAGTAAGAACAATATGAATCCCGCTATTGAGGAATGCAAGTTCACGCATTCTCGTCGCGAGGGTGTCGCTGCTAAATTCTACGGTTTCAAAGATTTCTGGATCAGGCTTAAACGTGGTCATCGTGCCACGTTTATCGGTCACTCCAATTTCCTTGAGAGGTCCCTGTGGGGTGCCCCGCTTGTAGGACTGCCGGAAGACTTTCCCATTTTGTTTAACTTCCACGTGCATCGCTTCTGAAAGCGCATTTACGACAGCTGCTCCAACTCCGTGGAGACCACCAGAAACTTTATATGCTCCGCCCTCTTCATTAAACTTCCCACCAGCGTGAAGTTTCGTCATGACGACTTCCACTGCGGAAATTCCAGTTGAATGCATTCCTGTAGGGATCCCGCGGCCGTCGTCTTCTACGGTGATACTATTGTCGACATGAATGGCGATTTTAATTTCTTTTGCATGGCCTGCCAGCGCTTCATCAATGGAGTTGTCTACGATCTCGTAAACACAATGATGAAGACCTCTTACCCCAGTATCACCGATATACATTCCGGGTCTCTTTCGGACTGCTTCAAGGCCTTCTAAAACCTTGATCTTATCGGCCGAGTATTCGGTTTGTACGTTTGTAACTGAGGTATTCGTCGTGGTGGTCATGAAGAATTCCTTAGATGTGGATTCGGTTTTTCAATTTGAAAAATACGATTTCGACATCTCTTTATTGAACGATCAAAAATTATTTATAGCACTATCGCTCAAAATCATTTCGAATCATCGAAACTAATTGGCCGACATTGCCCCCCAGCAACTTCAAATTTTTTTCCTGCAGCTACTTTTTGATCAGTCGTAGTCACAAAAACTTGAAGCCCTGATTCAGCAAGAAAACGGAGAAGAAAATTCCTTCTCTCCTCATCAAGCTCCGAAGAAAAATCATCCAAAAGAAAGAGCGGTCGATGACCGCACCGATCATGGAACTGATTTACCTCAGATATCTTAAACGCAAGTAAAGCCGATCTCACTTCTCCTTGGGACACATGCGACTGCATTGACTGTCCACCCAAGGTGAACTGCCAATCGTCTCGATGAGGACCCACCATCGAGGACCTATTCCTTAGTTCAAGTCC
>CANMSW010000002.1 GCA_947500275.1 Bacteriovoracaceae bacterium
ATCTCGAGTGCGCCGGCGGCGGTAGTTGAAATTTCGCGGCCTGACTTCGAGAACATGAGATTCGTCAGGGTTCCTTTTGAGTCAAAGTTGGCTTGAATCGGGTCCTCGAGTCCAATTTCTGCCATTTTTAATGCCAGTGAAGTGTGGAGTCCGTCTTCACTCGCAAAGAGGAGTTGCGAACGCCGGACATAACCGTCGCGGTCGGGCGAGACGAAAAACGCTCCTGCTGCCCCGGCCGGTTGCGCGAAAGCGTCGTAAAGATAAACTCCCGACTGAATTTCATTGAGGCTCATGTTCGCCACTCCTTGCGGAGTCAGTCCGAGCACCTGCTCGGGGCGGAGCGCAAATTTTGAGTAGCTGGCCGGTGTTAAGAAGGACGGGGTCTCACCCTCAAAAGGGAGGGTCTCGAATCGTCTTTCAGTCGGGCGATCGAGCGATCCATGGCGGACGCAGCTTGCTTTTGACTCGCCTGAGTAGCGCGGCATGCACATTCGGTTGGGAGTCCATCCCATGACGAGTCGATCGCGATGTTGGGCGACCACATGGACTAGCTCGGGGTCCGTCTCGAACTGGTCAATGAAAGTGCTCATGGGAGTGCCATTCCAGAGTGCATTTTCATCTTCGAGAAGTGATCGAAGTCCGTCAGGGATTCGAATATCGGCCTCAGAAAAAACAATATCGAGTCCGACTACTTTAGCGCCCGCATCGAAGATGTTGTTAATGAGCTTCGCCATCTTATCCCGACGCCAAGGCCAACGTCCGAGTTCCGGGTCTTCGATGGATCGGTCGTCGATCTCGACGATTACAATTTTGTTTTTCGGTGGTTCTGCACCCCGCATGCGGAATTTAATATCCGTAAAAAATCCCTGAAAAGATCGGATTCTCGGGAAAATATCGTCGGTCAGGCTCGGATTCTTAAGGTAACCCTGTGTCCCTAAAGTTCCGACGATGAACGCGAGACTCGCCAGAATAATGACGCTTCCTTGGATGGCTCTGAGGATTCGAAAGAGAATATTCATCGGGATTTATCCGTGAAGTTAAGGTTCCCACGCTTGGGGGAACAGCTGGGAGAGGGTATCCTGGTCTTATGGAGTCTGATGGATTCAAAAATCTGCGTATTCTGATCGTCGATGATATGCCGGCAATGCGCTCCATCTTGAGAGATATGCTGAACTCGGCTGGAATTGAGCATATCGATGAGGTCGAAGATGCCGACGCTGCTTGGGAGAATTTGTCTTCTTCTCGTGGCTTGGAGTTCGATCTCCTGCTGTTGGATGTCGTCTTGCCTGGAATGTCGGGATTGGACTTGGTTCGTGCGGTTCGATCCAACCCTCACTTGAATGAATTGCGGATCTTGATGGTGACATCTGAAGGGCGTTTGGACCACGTGGACGAGGCAGTCCGGTGTGGAGCGAATGGTTACTTGGTGAAGCCCTTTACGGACGAGCGCCTGATCGAAGTGATCGGCGCGCTTTTCGGAAGGAAGTAGAGCCTTTTTTTTGCTCACGGCTGCCTCCGAAAGGTCCTAGTCGTTTTCTCTTGGTCAGCATTCTGCGAATCCCCTTCGGACCGGAGTCGTGTCTCGGCAGGTCCTCTCGTGTCGATTTTACTCGAGCGAGAGTGTGTCGCAGAGAGCGGCTCGACGATCAAAGGTGGCAAGTCGTTGCCCGGTAAAGAAGATTGTGGAGCGCGCGCGCTGGGAAGATATTGACTGATTGAGGCGGTCGGACTCGAGAGCCAGGCGGTCGATGTGGCCAAAATCAGGCCCCAAATGAACCCCGATGTCATGGCCTCTCCGCTTGGGTGTGTGTTATCCCCTGAACTTCCGTGGAAAACCACGTGCCGAGGGTCGGCGGAGCGCGAATTTCGCGCTTCCCGACACTTCTGACCATAGGCATCCATGAGGTTTTGGTCCCAATGCAACATGACTCAGAGGTGTATCGGAGAGATCGGCTCGCTTCTTGATAGTGATTTGACAGGGGGGAAACTGCCGAGATGAACAAACAATGGATGCACTCACCAAAGTTCGATCAGAGTTTACCGCGTCCGTCATGACCCCCTCTGAGCTCAAAGGATGGCTTACGCAATGCGCGACGACTGGCGGCTTTCTGGCTGTAGCAACGCGAGGTCCGGGGCAGTCCGAATGGACCGTAGGGTGGTCTGAATTAGGCTCCCGGGCCGTCTCGAGCGATGAGATCCAGAAATTTCTTGAAGGAGTCGAGTCTGGCGCGAATCCCTCGATTAACCCGGCGCTTCCGTGGTGTTTTGAGCGTCGTCAGGTGGGTGAAAACGATTTCAAGGAAGAGCTGATTTTTTTTCTCCGTTCACCACTTTCGGATGGCGACAAGTCCCGGATCGGCTGTGCTTCTTGCCAATTTGAGCTTCTGCTTCTGCGTGCGCGTAATGAACACGACAGTCGAAGGCGTGATTTATTTCTGGGACTTGTCAGTCACGAGCTAAAAACGCCACTCACTGCTATATCAGGCGTCCTGCAGCTCTTGTCACGAGACGATGCTCGCCTGAAATCTCAGCTCCCTGATGCGGGCGTTTTTCTTGATCGGAGACGGCACTTCAACGAAGTGTTGCAGCGCCAAGTGCTGCGCTTAACCGAGCTGATCGATGGCTTGCTCGATCTCTCTCGCATTCGCATGGGGCGTTTCGGAGTGGATCCCATTCGTTGTAATGTTTCCGACATTCTTCGGAACGCAGTCATGCCTCGATTAACATTGGCAGCATCCGAATCTCTTCTGCAGTTGCGACTCGAGAGTCCTGACCAGCTCGAGGCCGTCGCTGACCCTATTCGGATTGAAGAGTTGATTGTTAATTTGGGGATGCAGGCCATTCGATTCTCCCCCGAGGGGGCGATTGTTTGGATGAGGCTTTATGTGGATTCCGATCGAAAGGAATGGGTCCTGAGAGTTCGGGATCAGGGCAAGCCCTGGCCGTCAGAAGACCGTGAGCGCTTATTTCTGCCCTATGAGACAGCAGAAAGAGGGGGGCGCATGGGTGGAGCTGGACTGGGGCTGTATTTGGCTCGCCAGATCGCACAGCTCCACGGTGGACAAGTTCAGTGGCTGAGCCCCAACGGACAGTTTGGAAACCAGCTCGAAGCGAGGATGCCGCTTGTTGCGCCATCCCCTCTCCAGTCGTCGAGCTGATAGAAGAGTCAATCCTAGAGCATGTCGTCTGAAATTTTCACTTCTTCGGCCATGGTCTGCTCAAATTTCTTTGCTTGGCGATCACGTTTCCGGGGGCGGAAGCCTGAAGCTAAAGACAGAATCATGGAAGCCCAAAAGATCCAGAATGCGGGATTCGTGGAGGAGTGGAAATCGACGTTTTCAAATTCGAAACCTTCGATCAGTAGCTTTACCCCGATCACCAATACCAAGAGGTAGGCTGTGCTTTCAAAAGCTGGAAAACGCTTGAGGAGTTTCAGGAAAAGCTGGGCGGCAAATCGCATCATGATGATTCCGAGGACTCCGCCGGTGAAAACGACCCAGAACTTATTCGAGAACGCGACGGCAGCAAGAATGCTATCAACTGCAAAAGCGATATCTGTCAGTTCAACAAGGATGACCACTTTCCAAAACTGACTTGAAGCAGACTTCGCTTTTTCGTCGCCCGCGTCTTTCTCGCCAAAAATGAGGTGCTTTCCTGCAAGGAGGACCAAGTAACCGCCCCCGACGAACTTCACCCAGACCCACTTCATGAGGCTTGTGACGAGTGAAAGCGCAATGAGGCGGAAGAGAACGGCGCCGACGAGACCGTAGGTGAGCGCTTTCTTCTGCTGCTGCGGTGGGAGACCGCGAGCAAGCATGGCCAGCACGAGGGCATTATCAATCGATAGAATGCCTTCCAAGAAAACGAGAAAAAGGATGGATGATAAGTCTTGAAGTGAGATGTCCATATTCTTTCCGTCCGGAGCGTCAGTTTTTTTGATCGGGCTAAAGTCAGTCTTGTCTTAGGTGAGCCATGCTCGGGTGAGAAAGTAGCGATTGATAGCTAGAGCGCAAATAAAAAAACCCAGCCGTTTAAGGCTAGGTTCTTTTAAAAATGGTGAGTCATGTAGGATTCGAACCTACGACCCTGTCATTAAAAGTGACATGCTCTACCAACTGAGCTAATGACTCACCGACCGTTTGGTAGCGGGAGGGTTACCAGAGGTTTTTTAGATCCGCAACATTCTCTTCCGCAGATTTAAAAAAAATTCCCCCAGGCACTCCACCTGCTCACCCGACGAAGGGATTCTCGAAGACCATCGTCTCTTCCCGACCGGGCCCCGTACTCAAGATCGAGACGCGGGCTCCTACAAACTCCTCAATAAAATCGAGGTACTTCTGGAGTTCTTCCGGCAGGTCCTTACGTGTCTGGACTTTTGAAGTATCGAATTCGGGCCAAGACGGGAAAACTTCGTAATGAGGCTCGACCTGCGAGAGGACTTCGATCGAAGAAGGGAAGTCCTGTAAAGTGTTTCCGCCAAATCGATAGGCGGTGCAGACTTTAATGCACTCAAAGCCGGTCAGAATGTCGGCTTTCGTGAGGGCAAGGCCCGTAATTCCATTGAGTTGGACAGCATAGCGGAGCGCGACGAGGTCAAGCCACCCTACCCGGCGGGAGCGTCCCGTTGTCGCACCAAACTCTTGGCCAATTTTCCGGATATGGTTCGCGGTTTCAGGTTCGGTTTCCTCGATTTCGGATGGAAATGGACCTGAGCCCACGCGGGTGCAGTAGGCCTTTGTGATCCCGATGACGGAACCCATGGCTTGAGGGCCCATGCCCGATCCAGTCATGGCGCCACCGGAAACCGTACTGGATGAGGTCACGAAAGGGTAGGTCCCATGATCGACGTCCAAAAGAGTCCCTTGGGCGCCCTCGAAAAGAATGGGGCGGCCTTGAGTGAGGGCTCCTTGGAGGATGCCTCGAACATCGGCAACGAACGGTCTCAGCCGTTCTCCCACTTTGAGGCATTCCTCATATAGGGGCGCGAATTCGAGTTCTTTCGAATGGAAAAGATGCTTCAGGAGAATGTTTTTCTCCTCGATGGCTTTCTCGAGTTTCTGCCGGAGCACTTCGGGCCGAAGTAAGTCGACGACCTGGATCCCGCGGCGGGCCACTTTATCTTCGTAGGCAGGGCCGATGCCTCGGCCTGTGGTTCCAATTTTACCTTGAGAGCCTTTGGAAGCGTGGTCCTCTCGTAATTGGTCGAGGGTGCGGTGATAAGGCAGGATGACGTGGGCACGCTCACTCACGCGGACGATTTCGTGGGGAGCATACCCGTGAAAAGCGCCACTGGCGTTGAGCGAGTCGATCTCTTGAAAAAAGACGTTCGGATCGAAGACGACGCCGTTGGCGATCAGACAAATTTTACCGGGATGAAGAATCCCGCTTGGGATAAGGTGAAGGACCGTCTTTTTCCCATTCACGACGAGCGTATGGCCAGCGTTATTTCCGCCTTGAAAGCGCACGATATACTCGGCCTTTTCACCGAGCAGATCGACGATCTTCCCTTTTCCCTCGTCGCCCCATTGTGCGCCGACGATCGTAACGTTTCTGGATTTCGTTTGGGACTTCATAGCGGTCTCCTTCCGTGACGGGATTTTTCCCGAAGTAGGTTGTGGACAAGCGGCCCACGGATAGCACAGCTGCCAGGCGGAGGGAGTTTTTTTTTGATATTTATTCGAGTGTACGAAGGAGGGCGGAGGCAAAAAAAGCGAGATTGAGCCCCATTGCCAGCCAGAAGCTCAGTCGATGGACTTCCTTTGCGACCTGAGCGCCGGAGTGGGCGTACTTGATGTTTTTAAAGCTCTTCCGAGCAAAACGGGTGAGGAGAATTCCGCCTGGAAGAGCGCCGGTCAAGAAAAGGGCTGGCGACAGCCAATCGGATTGGAAGGCCCAGTTGAGGACGAGAAGGCTCGCTCCTATTCCGCTGCACAAAAATGTGAATATGAGTGTCCCTCGGACCGCCAAAAAACGACTTAAGGTGAGGTCGCCCCGAAGTCGGTCCTCTTCGTGTTGGTAGATTTGTGTGATGGGGTACCCCCCACCGAAGAGCAGGCTTGCCCCGAGGGCTACTCGATAGAAGTTTTCAGAGGGCTGCCCCGACGGGAGTCCCGCCCAGAAGACGAGTCCAACGATCCAAGCGCCTTGAAAGAAAGCGACCGTCAGCCAACCTGCGAAGGGCCTCGCTTTGAGTCGAATTGCGGGATGGGAATAGGCGCGCGACGCTGCGATATAGAGAGCGAGGCCCAGAGTCCAAAGTGGCCCAATGAGCGTCAGTGCGAGAAGTAACGCCGCCGCATCAAGAGCGAGCGATACGTTCCTGAGTTCGACGGTCACCGGAAGAGGCTTGAGAATGCCACCAATCGGTCCTTCATCCCGGTCGCACCAGCTATTGTATCCATTGCTTGCAGGGTAAACAAAGACGTGAAGCAGAATAAAGGCAGTCACGAGTCGCGCGGAGCTCAATTCGTCCGCGCTGGGATGTGAGAAAAGCTCGGAAAGAGACAAGCCAAAAACGGGCATCAGAAGAAGCGAAAACGGAAGGCGAAGGTGCTGAAGCGTCGAGCGCGCGAGTTTCATGTGAGGGTTTAGATTTTCAATGCTTGCCCTATATAGCCAGCTCTTATTTTCGATTCCTTCTCAATTTTGAACTGAAACGAGTCTGGAATTTCTCCCTTGAAGAGGAGCGATGCGATGGCGGCCGGAGTGATCACCGGATTCAGGGCTTGAAGGCCCTCTGGGCGAAGTTGATGGGTCGCGCACAGGTGTTTGAGCTCTTCAGGTTGAATGAAGAGGGACTCCACATGGAGGCCGGGTGGTGTGTTCGGAATGAAGGCTTCTACGAGGTCGATGACGAGAAATCGGCTGAGCGCCGATCTCGTGAAAGTATGAAAAAAGAAGAGGCCACCGGGCTTAAGAACGCGGGAAACCTCAGCAAGGATTTGGGCCGGGTCTTCGACATGCTCCAGAAAATCCATGGCGCAAACCGCGTCAAAAGAGGCATCTTCAAAAGGCAGTTTCCTCGCATCCCCCTGAGTGTAACTCACGGGGCACGATTCAGCGGCTCGGACTGCCTGTGATTTTGCGACTTCGAGGGCTGGACCCGACGCATCGAGTCCCTCAATCGACCAGAAGTGTGGATCAAGTCGGGTTGCAAGGGAGTTGGCGAGGAAACCTGCACCGCATCCCAGATCGAGGAGTCTACGTCCTTCTTTCGAGTTCAATTTTTCAAGTTCGCGCGAGACCCAGGGAAGGCGCGCGCGATTTTCGGCTCGCAACAGCGCGATTGGATCATCCTTCGCGGTGTACCAGCGTTCCCCGAGGGTGCTGTAAATCTCAGTGTTGATCAGCGAGGGGGGACGCATATTTTTCTTGAGAAAAGAGTCGCGCACGTTCCAGGGACGCCAGCGAATCACTTGGTAGAGACCAAAAAGCAAAATGATGGCGAATTGAAGCTGAAGCGAAGTTTTGAACTCCGGGATGTGCCAAAGCTGAAAGCCAGACCAAAAAATAGCGGGGTGAAGCAAGAAAAGCAGCGCATGGAGGGCGTTCTCGCCCGCGGAGCTTTCGCGAGTGTGAACCCACTCATCCTTTGTCACGAATACACAAGAGAGTGCGGACAAAGTGATATATATTACCCGATTGGATTCGACGTCTGGCTGGGAAACGAGTGCGAATCCGAGTGTGATCAGCACGGTGAGGGTATCCAGGGGGTGCCCGACCCTCTCCCAAAGACCGAGACCCCGCTTCTCGTGGTAGTGAAATTCATCGACCACCATTAGAAGCCCCTGCAAGAGAAAGGGGATCAATAATGCGACCCAGGTGTTCATGGGCGCGGCGCTCTCTTGACCATGATGGACCCGCAAAGCGTGAGACCTGGCCCAAAGGCCAAACTCAGAATGGGGGTGTTCAGAGGGACGGATGGATCACTCAGGATGGACTCCCAGATGTGAGGCAAAGTTGCGGAAGAGAGGTTGCCCCGCTCAAAGAGGATTTTGTGGCTGTGACGAATTTGCTGAGGGCTTAATTCAAGAGCCTTGGCTACTTCTTCGATGATTTTAGGGCCGCCGGGATGGACCGCCCCAATGCAGTCTTGAAGAGCAAGTTGATGGGGTTGAAGGAGTTCGGAAACGAAACGGGGCAGGGCGTCTCGAATGCGGTCCGGTACATCGCGCGCGAGGGTCATCTGCCAGCCCGTTTCTCCAGCGTTCCAGCTCATGGCGTGGCCGGACTCGGGTAAAAGGCGTTCGGAGTGTCCCAGAACCTCAAAGTGGGGCGACTGTTCCAGTTCGGACGTCCCGTCGAGCGAGGCGGTCCAGCGAATATGACCATCGCCAAACAAACTTTGGATGACCAGTTGCTCAGGCTCGGTTCGGCCCACCTGGAGGTGGAGCGTGCAGAGTTCTGTATGAGCAACGTCCACTTTCTTTGACCCGGCTCTGAGGAGGCCCTCGGCCAAGCGAAGTGCAGGAAGGGCAGCGTAACAGCCCATGTGGTAAGCGTGGGTGACGCGTGTCGTATCGCCTAGTCCGAGCTCGGCAATGCGATTTTGCGCCGCACTGGGGGCCAAATATCCGGTGCAGCTAACGTGAATCACATCGCCTGGAGCGCGCTCACGGTTTGCCTCAGGATACCAGCTTTCGAAAACCCGTTGAGTGGCGGACCGGTAACGATCCATTCTTTGGGTCCAGCCAGTCTTCGAGTCATAGCCATCAGTTTGTGATTCGGAGGAGGGGGGTAGAAATCCTGCCTCTTCGAAGTACCTCGTTCCAATTCGCGAGGAATCGCACCCGAATCGCTCGATTCGTCGCCGAAGCTGCTCCGTGATATCCCCTTGCTTAAGCGGCGAAGGCTCCAGCGCGCAGGCATGGAGCTGTGCAAGTCTTTCGAGGAGCTTTTCTTGGGGGGCTGAATAGGTCGGATCGAGGGATTCGAACTGACCGATTCGAAATGCCGCTTTTCCGAACGTGACTGATTCCGATGCGGACATACTTGGATCTCCGTGGGGAGGGGAAGTCGAACCCCTCCTAACTGGCGCCAAACGGACGAGCAAGCAAGCGAATTGAATGATTTGCAATACGCGCGCAGCGGGTCCCTGTTCTAGCGGCCCAAGCGGGACTGAACAGGGGCGTCGCTCTTTTTGTCAGGGCGGGTTATAACGCCGGGTTGACGCACTAGACAGTCCTTATGCGATACTCAGGTATGCAAAAAACCAGGTCCCCCCTTGTGCAGAAGCTTCTAGGAGACCGAGTCGATATCATCGGTGATGTGCATGGAGAGATCGAAGGACTTCGATCTTTGCTTGCGCGCTTGGGGGTTGATGCCGAACGGGCCCGAGTGGAGAGGCCGCTGGTCTTTGTGGGGGATTTGGTTGATCGGGGTCCCGATAGTGTGGCCGTGGTCGAGCTTGTCGAACACTTGGTGCGCTCGGGCGTCGCGCAATGTGTCCTGGGAAATCATGAATTCAATTTGATCCGGGAGAAAGTGAAGCAGGGGAATGGCTGGTTTATCCCCCATGAGGAAATGAAAGCGGGGCGCTCGCCTGACGGCTGGCACGCGGGAGACTCACGCGCCTCATTTCCTTCCAGGCAAGCGACGCTGTTTGAGCGAAAGCGAATCTTAGACTTTTTAGGGACTCTTCCCGTGGCGCTTGAATCGGATGCACTTCGAGTCGTTCATGCAGCCTGGGCCCAGGATGCCGTCGAGGAGGCGCGTCAGTCAGAGTCACTCGAAAGTTTTTTTGAGTCGGAAGTTGTCGGTGATCCCACAGTCCCCATTCATGGCGCGCCCTCGTTTGCGGAGATGGAAGATCCACACGTGATGGTGAAGTTTCACGATGGATTGGCTCAGCACATGGTTCGGATGCAGAACAGTCACGCTGCGAAGATTCTCACTTCGGGCCCTGAGCGTCCGATTGGTCCTCACAAGAAACCCAGGTACCTTGCCGGAAAGTGGCGCATTTTGGAGCGAAGCCCTTGGTGGGATGCTGATCAGGATCCGCGCGCGGTGGTTTTTGGGCATTATTGGCGGCGGCGGCCCGATGCGGATTTACCTGGAAAAGCCGAGGTTTTTGAGAACGTGGGACCGTGGGATTGGATGGGGCCCCATCGGCAAGCGTTCTGCGTCGATTATAGCGTGGGATATCGCTTTATTGCGCGACACCACGGAAAAAACCCGAGCAGTAGCGGGGCGCTCGCTGCTTTGAGGTGGCCCGAGTGCACCTTGGTCTTTGACGACCTCGATGAAAGCTTCGTAACTCAGCGTTGATCAGCCATTTTTTCGGGCGAATTCGCGCATAAAAGATGCGAGTGCTTCAACGCCTGCGCGCGGCTGGGCGTTGTAAAGAGACGCGCGGAGCCCTCCGACGCTTCGGTGGCCCTTGAGCTCATGAAGGCCCTGGCTCGCGGCTTCTTTGACGAATGCGGCCTCCAGCGCTTCCTGGTTGGAAGCACCGGGTGCAATCCGCCAAACCAGGTTCATCGGTGAGCGCACCGATTGCGGAACTGGACTATCGTAGAAGCCTGCACTGTGGTCGAGAACGTCGTAAATCAGTGCAGCTTTCTCGGCATTAGCTTTCTCGATCGCAGTCACTCCACCCTTGGCTTTGAGCCAGTTCATGACCAATCCACAGATGTAGATCCCGAACGTCGGGGGAGTATTGTAGCGGGAACCGGCCACAATTTGGCTGCGGTACTGCATGAGAGTTGGGAGGTTCTTAGCAGCTCGCTCGGCGAGATCCTTGCGAATGACGACCAGAGTGACTCCGGCGGGGCCGATATTTTTCTGCGCGCCAGCGAAAATCAAACCGAACTGACTCACATCCAAAGGACGCGAGAAAATATCGGAAGACATATCGCAAACAAGAGGGATAGCGCCTGTTTTGGGAAAGGTCTTGAACTGGGTGCCCTCGATCGTGTTGTTCGAGCAAAGATGAACATACGAAGTGTTTGCCGCGGGATGGTAGTGAGTGAGGTCGGGGAGTGTCGCGAAGTTCGTGGACTCAGTGGAGTGAGAAACCACGTGCGCAACAGTGAGGCGTTTCATTTCCTCAATCGCCATTTTGGTCCAATTTCCGGTGTGGATCACGTCGACTGGTTGCTGCGGCAGCGCAAGATTTAAAGGCACCATCGAGAACTGGAAGCTTGCTCCGCCTTGGAGGAAAAGAATCTCGTAATCGTTCGGGATCGAAAGTGCTTCACGAATTCCTGCGAGCGCTTGTTCGAGGATTTCATCAAAGGCTTTGCATCGATGGCTCATTTCCATCACGGACATTCCGGTGCCGCGGTAATCCAAAAGCTCGTTTCGGACTTGCTCAAGGACTTCGACCGGCAGGACTGCCGGGCCCGAGCTAAAGTTGAAAGAGCGATGCGATTCCAGAATGGGCGAGGGAGTCATGGTGGAGACCTTTCGTCAGTCAGTACAGATCAAGTCGGATCATCGGTGAGGATGGTCCGGTTCACTATCCAACCACTGACCTTCATTTCGATCAACCGACTGATCCAGTTGAAATGAAAGTGGTTACGACCCAGGCCGCCAGGGCAACGAGTCGGGCGATTTCAGACCCCAGGACCCAGCGTCGCTTTTCGATTCGACCCGCGAAATCCAAAAGGGTCCAGAGCGTGAAAAGTGACGCGACCCCCTGGATGAGGAAGGGAAGTTCGGGTTTTGCGAGGAGCACGACCAGGCCGACTGAAAGAAAGAGGTGTTGGGCTGCAATCCAAAGGGCGACGTTTCTCGAGACCGGTTTGTTGTACTTCTCAAATGAATCGCGTGAAACCTCCGGAGCCGAATGCTTGGGCTCGTTCGAAAGGGTCCACTCAGGTCTCATCCAGAAAAGCTGGATCGCTTCACGGAGCGTGGGCGCCGCGCGAGCCCTTTTGAACAGGGACACCCAGCCCTCCAAGTTGGCCCAGTGCGAATCAAAGCTTCGCAGAGGTTTCACCGTGCCGTACACGCAGGGTTCGGTTTCTTCGATATAAGTTCCAAATAGCTTGTCCCAAAGAATGAGGGTCGCTGCGTAGTTCTTATCCAAGTACTTGGGATTGATCGCGTGGTGAACCCGGTGGTGCATGGGGGCATTGAAGAGCTTTTCGAATCGAGGGAGGCGGTCAACGAGTTCGGTGTGAATCCAAAACTGATAGAGGGTGGAAAGCGCAATCGTGATCCCTAAGACGGTCGGCGGAATCCCGAGGAATACGAGGGGTAAATAGAAAGGGAAGCTTGTGAACTGGGTGAAGAAGGCCTGCCGGAGTGCGACGGAAAGATTGTAGTCTTCTGATTGGTGGTGCACGACATGAGCGGCCCAAAGGAAATTCACTTCATGGCTGAGTCGGTGCCACCAGTAATAGCAGAAGTCCACGCCAAGGAAAGCAATGGCCCACGTCCAAGCACTGGAGGGCGAGAGCTGCCAGGGTGCATACGAAGCGAAAACAGAAGAAAAGCCGGCTGCGAGCAGGGGCTTAAAGAGGACCGCCGAGATTTGTGAACTGACCCCGCAGGCTAAGTCGGTGACCGTGTCCTCGAATCGATAAACTTTTTGGCCTCGTCGATGAGCAACGAACAGCTCGATGCCAATGAGAGCGAAAAAAACCGGTATGGCAGCAGCGATGAAAAGCGATCCCATAATGGCTTTAGTCTACCCGGTTCCCCGGGGGGTTGCTACGGCGCGTTGCAAGAGTCGGAAAATTCTCAAATCGTCACAACAAGTCATGATTTTGGCTCAATTTTAGGAGGGGTTCCTAAAATCACTTTGAATAACGCTTTGGGTTAAGTCACTCCGAATGAGATTCTGAATGCCTATTCCGTGTGTTCCATTCAGTCCAACTGGAGGCCTCAATGCCAACGAACGTGAACTCTCCGACACTAGTCCGTCCCCACGGCGCATTCGGCCCGAGCGATTCAGAGAAGCCGTACCGACTTCTGAGTGAGGGGATTCCCGAGGGCCCCTGGGATGCGCTTATTATTGGAACCGGAATCGGAGGGATGGCATGTGGCGCTGCCCTGGCGAAGCAAGGTCAGCGTTGTCTTCTCCTTGAGCAGCACTACGTTCCAGGCGGCATGACTCACGTCTTTAAGCGGAAGGGTTTCGAGTGGGACGTGGGTGTGCATTGTGTGGGCGAGATGGGGCCCAGAGATCTGCCCGGAAAGCTGATGAATTGGCTGACGGATGGCGCCGTCGAATGGAAGAATTTCGGTGAAACTTACGAGACTTTCTATTTTCCTGAGAACTTCGAAATCACCTTTCCCTCTGGGTATCGCGGATTCCGAAAGGCACTCGAAGATAAGTTTCCGGATGATCACGCATCCATCGACGCCTACTTCAAAGCTGTTTTTGGAGTGATGGGGCATGCAAAGCTCTTCTTTGCCGGCAAAGTTCTACCCGAGTGGGTTTCCGACGCAGGTCGCGCGGCTCTTCGCTTCACGAAGCGCAATGGGATCGGCGATCCCTGGAAGCGCACCACCGCAGAAGTCTTAGCGGCGATCATGCCGAACCCAAAACTTCGTGCAGTGGTCACGGGGCAGTGGGGGTATTACGGAAGCACTCCTAAACAGTCGGCCTTTGCGATTCATGCGATGACGGCTGTTCACTTCATGAAGGGCGGTTTTTACCCCGTGGGAGGTTCCACCAACATTGCCCGTGGAATGTTGAAAACGGTGAGGGATGCTGGCGGGGAGACGCTTGTGCGCGCCTCGGTCGAGTCGGTGATTCTCGAAAGCGGGCGCGCCGTCGGGGTACGACTTCAGGACGGACGAGAAATTCGCGCCGATCGAGTAATATCAGCAGCGGGTGCTAAAAATACAGTCGAAGGACTCCTTCCCGAAGAAGTGCGTGCGACTCGTTGGGCGAAAAAAGTATCGAACATCGAGTCTTCACCTCCGTTCATTACTCTTTACTTGGGATTGGAAGGGGACGTTGAGGCAGCGGGGGCATCGAAAGCAAATCAATGGTTCATGGATACCTGGGACATGGAAGAAGGGATGTGGGATGTTCGTGATCCGAACTCCCAAGCGAATATCCTCTATATGTCTTTTCCAAGTTTGAAGGATCCCCTTCATGTGGCGGGTCCGGAAAAAAAACACACAGCCGAAGTGGTGACTTTTGTGCCTTGGGAGGCATTTGAAGCCTGGAAACACACGCGCCGAGGTTACCGTGAAGCCGATTATGCAGCCTTCAAAAAAACGATTGAAGATCGGCTCATGACGCAGCTCCGGGCTTTGAAACCTGAGTTGATGAAGCTCGTAAAGTACTATGAGCTTTCTACGCCGTTGTCCGCGCAGCACTTTGTTCGGGCTCACCACGGGGCGATTTACGGCCTTGAGGCGACTCCAAAACGATTCAACACCCCTGAACTCCGCCCTTCCACGCCACTGCGGAACTTCTATCTGGCCGGATCCGATATTGGCACGTTGGGAGTTACAGGTGCGATGGTAGGGGGCGTACTTGCGGCGGCTACAGTGAAGCCTCAGATTCTAGGTAAGTTGCTTTAATGGGGTGTTTGCGCGAACCTTCCTTGAAGTGATCGGAGGCTCGTTTGTGGGGCGTGATGTAGGACAGAGAAAATTCTTACGGGTCGGACTCACCGGAGGAATTGCCTCGGGGAAGTCGAGTGTCGCTCGTCTTTTCTCGGAGGCGGGTGTTCCTGTATTGGATGCCGATGCGCTAGTTCGTGAGTTGTCTGCGCCAGGTGGCAAAGCACATGGCGCCATCTTAGCTCGCTTTGGGACTACAGATCGAGATCAACTCCGTTCAAAAATTTACGCGGACCCGAGTGCGCGTCAAGCGCTTGAAGCGATTTTACATCCCTTGGTGGCCCAGGAAAGCGCTGCGAAGATTCGAGATTTTGAGCTGCAAGGCAAGCCCGGTGTGATTTATGAGGCTGCACTATTGATTGAAGCGGGCCGGGCCAAAGATTTCGATGAGGTGGTCGTTGTAGTCGCACCGGAGGAAACGCGTTTATCACGCTTGGTGTCTCGCGACTCTTTTACGCGCGAGCAGGCAAAGGCAATTCTGGCGGCTCAGCTTTCAGACGCAGAACGGCTCAAATTTGCGACGGAAGTCATCCAAAACGATCAGGGCTTTGATGAGCTCAAAACCCAAGTGGCAGATTTAGTTCGACGTTGGTTTGCGTAATAGTCTTGGTTGGAGGCGTGCAATTTTAGAATCAGGCGAAAGCGTTGACTATGCATCCTATTCATTTGCCGCATCTCGTTTGATGCGCTCACGACTCTTCTGCTCCTGATCCGCAAGCGCTCAACTCTCTGGGGTAGAGATCATTCATGATATCATTCCGACACGGTCGATTTGACGCTTAGACTCTCTCTGGAGGGCCAATCAACTGCTAATCTTCAGGGTCGAGTTTTTGGAGCTTGAGGCCTCCTCTCTTCTGAGATAATTCGCGCTTATGGTTAATAAACTTAAAAATTTGGGATGGTTGTTTGTCCTCGCTCTTGTGTCAGTTGGCGCCACTGGGTGTCGTGACTTTACGTCGCCTCAAGGCGTCGTTCGCACGGCTGTCTCGGCGGTTCGCTCTGAGAAGTTGAAGACCTTCCGGAAGACGTTAAAAGGCGAAGCACTCGATCAGTACGGTTCGCTCGCTGGCATGGGATCTCTTCAAAAAGAACTCGCGCCTCTTGATCTTAAGTTCGGCACCGTTGAGATGGTCCGTGAGGACCGAGATGCCTCCAGTCAGCTCCCAGTTGCTCGTGTCTTCGCTCTCGAAGTGCTCGCACGGGAAAAGCAGGAAAGTCGGAAGAGTGCCGTTCCTTACGAGCTGTTTAAAAAGCTTCAGGTCGAATGCTCTGTGAGTCACGTCTGGGTTCGTCCCGGTCCCGATTTTGATGGCAATTGCGGAACGTTTCCCCGTCCGGGTTTCTGTCAGCCGGCTCCGCAGCCTTCCTATCGCGAGGAGCGCCAAGTTTGTGCGATCTCTCGCGTTGAGAACCTCGACTAAGGAACGGTTGAACAAGATTAGATCCGGGGTGCGTCGCTGAGCCCAGCGACGCACCCCTTTTTTATCTCAGCGCTCCGTCCTGCTAGCCGTTTGCTCTTCCAGTGAAGATTACCCCTCGGTCGGCGCGTGCGATAGTGATGAAAAGCACTGTGCTCTCATGCAATACGTGTCAGGCGGGAAAGAGATCAGGGTTCCCGTTTTGCTTTAGGGATTTCTCCTCACGTGATTCAACCGGAGGTATATCTGTTGGAGGAGGCGCAGACTCATTTGACGGGTTTGTCGACGGAAAGACTGGAGTCGTCTGATGGGTGGTGGACGACACGAGCCGTCCAAAGGAAATCCCAAAGCGATTCAGAACTTTCAGATTTTCAAAAGGATTCGCTACGAAATTAGCGGTCGCCCGTAACTTCTTCGCTTGAGACGACCCACTGTTGACCGTATTCCCAGGAGATATCAAAAACGTAGATGTTGTTTTTGAATGCATACCAGAAGGGATCGGTTTCGTCGGAATATCCGGCTTGCGCAAAATCGATATCATCAAGGGTCGCGTAGGCGATCTTACGATCCAGTTTGTCGGTGTCGCTTTCGGCTTGCGTATATCCAAGCTTCGCTTCCCCCATTTCAATGAGTGGAAACCTGAGTCGAGTTGCGAGGCTGAACCTGATTTTCTGGTGAGCAGTCTGGAGTGGATAAAGTGAAAAAGCCTCGGGAGCAAAGTGCTCCCGAGGCTTCTTTGGATTGAGACTCGCGAGAAGTTAGTGCTTACCACCCGGTTTACCGGTTTGAGCACGCTTGGCTTGGCGGTCTTTGAGAAGCTCATCCAAGATCTGGTAGGCTTCTACGCGAAGGTCATTGTCGAAAATGAAGCGGTAGAAGTTCTCCATGTCCGGATGGTGGCGGAAGTTTTTGAAAGAAGCGGACATTTCGCCTGAGCCAGCCGCTGCGGCGAGAGCTGCTGCGTTTCCGCCACCGCCACCGCTGCTTGCGGCCGCTTCCTCTTCGTCGGCTTCTTCGGTGTCCTCACCGTCGCCCGACTCCGCTTTGCGATCTGCCGCTACAGAGTCCTCTTCGTCCTCTTTCCCTTTTTTTCCTTTGCCGGCAGCCGTTTTTTTCTTCGAAGAAGTTTCATCTTCCTCTTCTTCGTCAAGGGCTTCGATTTCGTCTTCGAAGTCTTCTTCGTCTTCATCATCAGCCGCTGCGGCCTTTTTACCTGCGGCTTTCGCTTCGACTTTGCCTTTTCCGGCGGGAGCTTTCGCCTTTCCTGCATCTTTGGCAGTGGCTGCTTTTGCTGGTGCTTTTGCTGCGGCTTTTTTTACTTTGGTAGACATGGCTATCACTTCTCCTCGTCGATCCATTCGTTCAGTTCAACTGAACTTCAAATTTCTTCAATCTTCCGCGATCACTCGCGTTTTGCGTGAATTAAGCTTCAGGCTGCGGGCTGTCTCCCGATTGGCCCTGGGAGGGCTGGAGAATACCGTAGCGGTGGAGCTTGTTGTAAAGCGTTTTTATCGTCACTCCGAGACTCTGAGCCGTCTTGGTCTTGTTTCCGTGATGCCATGCCAGGACTTTCAGAATGTGGTTTTTCTCCACTTCCTCAAGCGACATGTCGACTGAAATCTCAGCCTGGTCGCTACGAGCCTTGGGCATTCGGATGTTAAAGGGGATGTCTTCCAGTCGAATTTCATTGTGGTCGGCCAGGATTTTCAGGCGCTCGATGGTATTTTGGAGCTCCCGAATGTTGCCCGGCCACTCATAGTTGGAAAGCACCTCGTAGACCCGAGGGTCGACATGGTCGATTCGCTGGTTCGGGCCCCCGAAGCGGGAAGATTTCATGAAAAAGTCGACGAGCAGTGGGATGTCTTCCTTGCGCTTGCGCAGGGGAGGCATGCGCAAGGTGATCGTATTGAGGCGGTAATAAAGATCTTCCCTGAAGCGCCCTTCGCGGACTTCTTTTTCGAGGTCACGGTTGGTGGCGCTGATGACCCGAACGTTGACTCTGATCGGCTTTTTGCCGCCAATTCGGTAGAATTCGCCTTCCTGGAGGAAGCGCAGCAGTTTGGCTTGGATCGTGAGGGACATCTCTCCGATCTCATCGAGGAAGATCGTCCCACCATCGGCGGTTTCGGCTAAACCCATTTTTTGATTTACGGCACCCGTGAACGAGCCTTTTTCGTGACCGAAGAGCTCACTCTCCAGTAGAGATTCTTGAAGTGCCCCGCAATTGACAGTCACGTAAGGCGCGGTGGTTCGGTCGCTGGTCTGGTGAAGGCGACGGGCGATCAGTTCTTTACCCGTCCCGCTCTCACCTTGGATGAGCACGGTCGCCGTAGTGGGAGCAATTTTGTCGACCATCTGAAGGAGCGAACGGATCGCTTGGCCCTTTCCGATGATTTGCATCCCCGGACGGTCTTGGTTCACGAGGTTTTTGAGCGCTTTGTTCTCTTTTTGCAGAAGCCGCTGCTGCTCGAGGATTCGCTCGTGGGCGTGGCGAAGTTCGCTGGTTTTTTCTTCGACGGCGCTTTGCAGGTTTCGATTAAAATCCCGAGTCGCCTGAAGCAAACGCCGGTTTTCCACAGCGACGCCAATTTGGGATGCGACTGCCCCCAAGGTCACGACGTCATCGTCGTCAAATGCGTTGGACTCGTCGGACTCCAGGTTCAGCACCGCGACCACTCGGTCTTCATGAATGACTGGGACGGTCAGCTCGGAGCGCGTCCGAACGGGGATGGAGAGACTGGTGTAGTTTGGGTCTTTGGAAACGTCGCCCGTGAGGTAGTGCTTTTTTGTGCGAATGGTTTGGCCGGTGATGCCTTCTCCGGCTTGAATCTGGTGTCCGATTCGCAAATGTTCCCGGTAGGCGCCGGCCTGGGCTTCCAATCGCGCTGTTTCGTCAGGAGCAACGCTCCAAATATGGAGCGAGTAGTAGTTGAACTTACTTTGGATGATGTTGACGAGCTCGGTGAAGAATGTGTCCGACCCGATCAGTCCTTGGAGTTTGGCCGAAATCTCATTGAGGAGGCGGAGCTGCATCGCCTGCTTTTTGAGTGAATTTACAGGTTTAGCGACATGAGGCTGCCCCGTCACGAGAGAGGCGGGAGGGGCGGGCGGGTTTGTAAGATTTGGAGTTCCAAGATTTCCCGTCGGGTTCATGGCTCAGCCTCACCTTTATGCAGCCTCCGGATATGAAGAATTCAACCCGGGCATCCCTGTGTTTTTTACAGGGATGCGGCGCGTCTTTATCTTTTTTACAGGGGTGCGTCAAGCCTTTGGGTGGGGGGGCTCCGGGAGGGCCCGTCTTACGGGAGTCCAGCCGGGGAGAGGGCCTTCTGAATTTCCCGCACCCAGCTCTGGGCGCCCTTTTGGAGGTCGCTTGCGGTCATTTGGAAGCCAAAGTCGGGGACCGTTGGGCGGTTTTCGAGGAGGGCCAGCTCTTCATAGGCTTCCATCGGGACGTAGTTTGTGGCCTCGGGCTTTCCGTCCAGGAGCCAGCGGACCCAGCCGCCAAAACCGGAAGGGCGCCCTGAGGACAACGGGATCTCTTGGGACGGGATCGCCCCGAAAAGCATATCGGGGATTTGCGCAAACAGAGTCTGCGACGAGTCCTGCCAGTCTGAGCGAAGTTTTCCGGTCGTCGGGTCAGTCACGTCCATGAAGCCTGCCCCGGTTCCGTTCGTCGGTGTCCCGAGGAGGGTCGCCCTACGGCTGGCTTTCAAGAGGGCCGCCAACCGATCACAGGAGCTGATGCAGTACGGAGTGATGAGCCCTAGAATATACCCGGAGAATCCGCGAACTTTTCGGTCGGACTTTTCGCGTGGGCTTATTTCCACCGAGTTTTCGGCCCAATACTGTCCGTCGAAGTAGCCGTCCCCGATTTCGCGATAGATTTCACTTTCGCGGTAGGCCCAAGTCGCCCGCGCACTTGCGCGCGAACGTTTTGGCAGAAGCGCCGAGAAAGCTTCACTGCCCAAGTCGATATAGCCGCCGGAATTTGAGCGAAGGTCGAGAACGAGTGGGAGCGAGTCTTTTTGGCAATGGCGGAGGAATTTGCGCAGGGGCCCCGAGTAAGGCTTTGCTTTACCTTTGTCGCCCACGACGCGGTCTTCCGCGAAGGAAGCGAGTTGGAGGTAACAATAGGATTGCTCGACGCCGTCGCTACGCGAGTCCACCCTCACGAACCCCAAAGCGGGCGCGGCATCGTATATGCCCCAGAAGTGAGCCATTCGAGTCTGAGCAGACTCCGGAACAGCAGGGGTCTCCTCGTAAAAACCGCTGTATTCGGGGAGTTTGAGCAAGTTTTCGTCCAGGGCTGCCGGCCTTAGCCAAGGCATCTCGGGAGCGTGCTGAAAACCCCGTGCTTGGAGGGCTTGGAGGCTCTGAGGGTCCTGCGGCGACACGAAATCAGCGCGCCAATCCATGGTGACCGTAGGTCCTGATGCGAAGGTGAGTGAAGTTTGAGTCGCTTCAGGGAATTTAAAATTTCGTTCAGTCAGTCGTTTCAAGGCCTCAGCGCGTCGGTATTCGGGTGAGCTTCCGGAGACATAAGCCATCATTTCTTTTTGGAGTTCGGAGACCGGGCGACCCTGGATTGTGAGCACTTCCGAACCGGCCACGAAAAGTGCCGCCTCGGTAGGTGCTAACCGGGCCGCGAGTAATCTGGGATAGCTCGATTCAATATAATATCGCCCGTTGAGTTCGCGGAGGCTGAATCCGAGGCTGATCCAAGGTTGGGTCTCAAAAGATTGAAGTTCCAGATGAGTATCTTGAAATTCGGCAGCACAACTGCGCGCCCGGTCGAACCACTCGAGCCTCGTATTGGGAGTTTCGGGGTCCCTGATTTCGACTTCGCGAGTGATACATCCGTCCAGGTGCGGTGCTGCGCGAAACGGGCTCCCGTCCGCTCTGCGGATACGCTGCTCCTTTTGATAAACGGAGGCATAACCCTTCAGAATGGAATCTTTGAACTCACAACTCGAGCGGACCCGGAGGGCTTGGAAGCGGTCGGGGATTGGGCTGCTTCCATTGCAGTAGGGGGCGATGGTTTCCGCGCCGTAACTGAGGGAAGTGAGTCCCAAAAACAAACTACTGACCAAATGGAAGGAGGAGTTCCGCATGGCGTAGGGAGTAGGACTGAGTCGTGAAAGGGTCAATCCTGTAAACGGAGTCTATGTAAAAATGAGAAATGGGGGGGTCAAGGAGCTTTCCCCTGGCAGAATGAAGAGAGGACTTGATCCGTCTCGCAGTAGCCTTCCCAGTTTCCTGCTCGATAGCGTGAGTAACCAAAAAACCAACGAATCTGGTGGTGGTCGTGCTCGAGCTTAAAGTCTCCCGGCATGAGCGCCGGTTGAATGCCGTCGATTTCGTAACACCACCCGTGAATACGAAAAACAGTGTCGGTCTCGAACTCGATCGCATCCCTGCTTTCGGGCGTACCCACGATCGACTGGATTCCCTCTTCGGTTCCTTTGAAGGGAAGCTCTGACTTCTCGAGTGCAGCGAGGGTAAGGGATCCTGCACTTTGCTCTTGGGGAGAGGCTGTCGCTGGGATTGAAACATGGGCAACGACCAAGCCTACTTGGCAGGGGTCTTCGATCTTGACCTGGTGATCCGCGCGCACATAGGGGGCGTAGCCTAGAAAACACAGGGCTAAAAAAAGAAGGGGGATTCGTTTCATGAATCCCCCTTCCCTCAAAACTTCAAACACTTCACTGCTATTTTTTCGAGACGATTTTAATCAATGGCCTCGACGACCATCACAGAGCCGAGCCCACCTGCGGCGCAGACCGAGATAAGTCCCAAATTCTTCTTACGGGCGCGAAGCTCGTGGAGGGTCTGAAGGATGACCCGAACGCCGGTCGCACCAAAGGGGTGTCCGAGTGGAATACTCCCTCCGTTGACGTTCAAAGTTGCGCGATCCACGCGCTCGGTGATCGGGCGATCGAGGCCAAGCTTTTCCTTGCAGAATTCAGGCGACTCAATGGCTTTGACTGTTGCCAGGACTTGCGCAGCGAACGCCTCGTGGACTTCAACGATGTCGAGGTCTTTCCACTGAATCCCGGCCTTTTTCAAGGCGTGGGGAATCGCGTAGGCAGGCCCGATCAAGAGGGGTTCCTTTTTGATATCGACCGCCTTGGTCGAGACCGACCGAATTGCGCCTAAGATGGGAAGCTTCAGGGCGCGAGCTTGGCTTTCACGCATCAGTAAGCAGGCAGATGCACCGTCGGTGAGCGGGCTTGCGTTCCCTGCGGTAATCGTTCCGTCTTTGTAAAAGACGGGCCTGAGCTTCGAAAGTTTTTCGACCGACGTGTCTCCACGAATGTCGGTGTCGCGGTCGATGATTTTTCCGTCGGGCGTGGAGACTGCCACCACGTGGGATTTATAGAAGCCGCGCTCCCACGCTGCGTGGGCTTTGTGGTGACTTTCAACGGCAAACTGGTCTTGCTCTTCCCGGCTGATCCGGAATTCGCGCGCCATCAAGTCTCCGGACTGTCCCATGGTGAGGCCAGTGGTGGGCTCTTTAATGCCGGGGGCCAGCGGCATCAGCATTTTTGGGCTGAACTTGGAGAAGTGCTTGAGCTGATCGGCCGGAGTCTTCGCTTTGGCGAGGTCTTGAAAGAAGTCCGTGGCGGCCTGACTAAAAATTGCTCGAACGGTGCTAATGGACTCAACGCCACCGGCCAGTCCGATATCGATTTGTCCGGCTTGGATTTTAGCCGCGATTCCAGCCGCCGCCTCCAAGGCAGACGCACAATACCGATTGACGGTAGTCGCTGCGATGGTCGACGGAAGTCCCGAGTCAAAAATCGCTTCGCGGGCGACGTTCGTTCCTTCAGCCGGAGCGCTGACGATACCGAAGTAGCACTCTTCGATTAACTTTGGATCAATATCAGATCGGGCGGCTGCCTCGCGGAGTGCAACGCCTCCGAGGGCTGAAGCGGGCATTTTTTGAAACACGGTGCGTGCTCGCACAAACGGGGTTCTGGCTCCACTGACGATGACGATGCGATCTTGGGTGTTTGACATAGATCGAAAGTCTAGCGTGGAAATCGAGCGGGGGCAAAGGTCCTTCGAGCAATCCGGGGATGAAGCGTCAACCTTCCGAAGTTCGAGCGGCAGCTTTTCGTCGCTTCCGGCGAATGACGCTGAACGCGATTGTCCAAGCAATCAGGACCAGGAGGATGATCCCGACTTTTTGATAAGCCTCGATCAACGAAGTGGCCCGAGTGCCGATCCAGCGCCCCAAGAGGAGAAGTGCCGGGACTTGCACTAATGAAGCGAGGAAGTCGACTTTTGAAAAATTGAAGACCCCGATTTTTGACATGCCCGTCGCAAAATAAATGGGGCCTCGCACCATCGGGAGGAAACGGGTCGTGAAGATCACTTTCTTCGAGTTGTTTCGGATGGAATTCAGGGCCTCGTGGACATCCTTTTCGTCGAAAATCCAAGAGAAGGGGCGTCGCTTCAAGATCGGGTGTCCGAATCGCTGACCAATATAGACTCCGATGGCGTTTGCCGGGAGGAGTCCCATCTGAACCGCGACCATTGCTTCGGGAAAACTGATGCGTCCCTGGGACCAGAGGACCCCCAAGGTCACACCGATTACTTCTTCGGGAAAAATCGTCACAAAGGCACCTTGGAGGATTAGCCAAGTTGCGATTAAAGCGATCCGCCAAGACTCAAATTCGGATATCTGCAGGAGGAGTTGTTCCATCTCTTCTCTTTCATAACTCAAAAAATGAATTCTCACAGGCCGAGTCTTTGCAAAGAAGTGAGAAACTCTCTCCAGGGGACGCCCGGGCGAAGATGGACTCGATCTGTCCGGAAGCAGGGTTAAGACTTCGGGGGGGACCTTCTCGAACGATAGAGGTCCATCGTTTTGAGGAGAGCGGGCAGCGAGATCACGGCCGCTATCACGCATGTGATTTCTCCCACCACTGCGAGTAATCCGAAGCTCACAAACGCCTGGTTTCCGGCGATGAGCAGAGAGCCGTATCCAATCATGGTCGTTAAGCTCGCGAGGGCTACCGCTCCCCCGGTGTTACGGATCACGCTGATGATGCTGCCCGAGCCTTCTTCCTTGTAGCGCTGGAAGACGTTTACTCCGTAATCGACTCCGATTCCGAAAGTAATGGGGAGCGCGATGAAGTTCAGGAAGTTAATCTTAATATCGTAGTGGAATATCAGGCCTGCGAGCCAAAGATTGCCAATGCAAAGTGCAAAAAGGCAGAGGAAGACCGTCCTCAAGTTTTTGAAAAGTAAAGTGACCAAGATGATGACGGAGACAAAGGCGAGTAAAGTAGCCCGGGGTCCATCATGAACGATAGCCGTAATCATATCGGCCGTAATCGGTAGTGCGCCGGCGACGGGGGCTCCGGGTTCAACCGCGTCGGCGTTCGCACGAATACTTTTTACGTACTCCATCAGTTCGTCGGCTTTATCGGACGCCCGCCCCACCTTGTTGTTGATCAGGACCATATTGCCGACGGCACCGGTTCTTTCGGTGAATTTAGAGACGATCATGGGCGAAAGCTCTTTCTCAGTAAAAGGCTGCATGGATTCAGGGATGAGAAGTTCGCCGACTAAGCGTTGATCCTGTGGGGAGAGCCTTGCCAAGATTCGGGGGGGGAGAAGTCTTTGAATATCCCTTAAGACTTTGATTTTCGCTTCCTGGTCCGCAGGGATGAAATCGTCGAGAGTCTGAATGCTCTCGATCATGGCGCTATCGCCCTGCTTTTTAACCATCGCTTTGAGGTTCTGAGCGATTTTCCGGCTATTGCTCCGATCTTTCGGCAAGATAACGACGGGTGACAGGTAACGCCGGAAAATGTCGTGAATGTAATGATAAATCGCGCCCGAACCGGTTTCTAAAGTTCGTTTGTCCCTGAGCTTGGTCATGTCCATCTCAAGGATCTGACCATCGTATCGAACAACGGTGGCTATCGAGAGGGCGACGGCCAGGGTCGAGATTGAAAAAATGGCTTTTGGAAAGCGGTTCACGAGTCTCGCAACGCTTTCTGCAAAGTAGGACTTCGGCGGTTTAGCGGTCCTTGGGGCGAGCGACTTCACTCGATCCATGAGGGTGAGGAATGCCGGCATCAATAGGTAGGCACTTATCCAGCAAAGGACCATACCAATCAAACCAATCACCCCGAATTGCTTGAAACCCCGGAAGTCGGTGAGGATCAGGGAACCGTAAGCAAGGCCCGCAGCCAAGGATGCAACCAGAGTAGGGCCGGCTGTTTTCCGCATGGAGATCCAGGCGGCATGCATATTGTTTTTACCGAGCCGTCTCTCTTCCAAATAGCGAGCCAACAGAATGATGCCGTAATTGATGCCATTTCCGATCACGATGCTCGCCATGAAAGCAGAGTTTGCATTCAGGTAGCCGATCACGAAATACGAGAGCCCGAAGGTCCAAAAAGTACCGCAAAATAGACTCAAGATGAGTGCGAGGGTGGCGCGTACGGATCGATAGAATGCAAGCATGACGATCATCGTGAGAAGAATGACGATAATCGTGGAAAGTTCGAGGTCCTCCATGAGGGCATCGCTCTCCTCGATCAGATTCTGGATGTTGCCGGTGTATTTCACTTCAAGATCGGGCGCATATTTCTTCGGGTCGAGTAGATGAACATTGGCCTCAGTCGCCGCCTTCATATTTCTCGCACGGACGATGTCAGACGAGCGGCCAGGCATATAGAGGGTGATTGCCCGGACTTTTTGATCCTCTGTCGCGTAAAAGCCATCGGGAAAATGATCAAAGCCAGAAGTCCGCTTTGCGTACTTCTTCACGAGCGCTTCGAAATCCATCTTCGGTTCTGGTAGTTCACTTTCCCGAAAAATATTGAGCGGATTATAGAGTTGTTTCTCGTATTGAATCCGTTCGCCAATGAAATCCCTGACATGCTCCAGATCACCAAGCTCCATAAAAAGGGCGCGTCGGTCCTTAAAGAAGGCGATCTCTCGGTCAATTCGGTATTCAACGGACGAAATCAGCTCTTTATCGATGCCTTCCAGTTTCCGGGCTAAGTCGATTACGAATTGTTTGCTCGCTTTTGTATCGTCAGAAAAGGTGAGGACGACGAGTGTTTCGATTGAGTCGAGACGCTTGGTCACAGTGCCTAAATCAACCACACTGCGTGCAGTCGTAGGCAGAAGCTCTTCCATGTCGGGACGCAGGTTCATGTAGAGCAAGGCTGAGTACCAGGCACCAATGATGGCCACCATAGTCCCTACGACTGAGACGAGAATGGGGCGGCGAAGGACTAAGCGTGCGAGAAGGTTCATGAGGGAAGTCAGCATCGATCTGCCTGCTTACGTAAAATAAAATTTGAAAAACGTTGCGTAAAGGTCTGGGTGTTCGATTTTCCGTTTGGAGGTCGCATCTAGGCACAAGCCTACCTTCTCGGGCAAGTAAGCTGCAAGGTTCGGTGATGACTTGGGGAGTTTAGATTTTATGAGCGCTTGCTCAAAACCCCGGGGCACCTAAGTCTGAGTATTCAGGAACGTGTCTATTTTTTGAATGAGCACTTCGGTCTTTTGACGGGCATCCTTCAAAAGTCTGGCCCGAGAAATATCGCCCTCAGGAATCAATAAGTCCACTTGATGAGCCGCTTCAGCGATTTCACCACAACCATAGGACGCTCCGCTCGCTGCGATCTGCCGACACTCGAGTTTGATCAAAGTCCAATTTCGAGCTGCGAGTTCCCGCCTCATCTTACGAACTCGTTCTGCGAGGCGATCGATATATCGATTCTTGAGGCGCTCTTGGAGCTCGCCGGGCGTCCCTTCCACGCGCGGGAGGGGGCGTGGGAAGAAGGAGACTTCCTCTGTCGGGGCGGATCCCAAAGGGGCAGGAGAAGGCTGTTTCTTGAATAGTGAGAAAAGAGTTTGCAACACTGGTGAGTCACTCCGATTCAGAGAAAATAGCCGAACCTCACGCGTTTGAAAACTGTCTCGTGTGTGCCCCGTGGCCTGCCGGACCTAGGGCCTGAGGCTTCTATTAATTCGTCGCGAGATTCGACCACTTAGGCGAGACACACTCACCGAGTTCGTAGGTCAAACGCTTCACAAAACTGCCGTCGGTATTCATGATGTAAACGTTTCGTTGGCCGGTTCGATTCGAGCTGAAAACAATGAAGTTCCCGTCAGGGCTGAAAAACGGATCTTCATTGTTGCCCTGGTTCTTGGTGAGCCGTTCGATGTGGGTCCCATCCGAGTTCATGATGAAGATATCAAATCGACCGTCGATCCAGCCCGCGAACGTGATTTTATCGCCTCGAGGAGACCAGTGGGGAGTGGCATTGTAGCGGCCCGCAAAGGTCAAGCGTTCGACTTTTGATCCATTCGTATCCATGCGGTAAACCATCGGCATGCCTGAGCGTGAGGAAACAAAGGCGAGTTTGGTGCCGTCTGGGCTCCAGGTGGGGTCGACATCAAAACCGAAGGAAGAGGTGAGACGCTCCACGGTGTTTTTGTTCGGGTCGAACGCGAAAATCTCAGGATTTCCGAGGAAGCTCATCGTCAGTGCAATCGTACCGGTCCGCGGATTGTACGCGGCACCGCTGTTGATGCCTTTGCGGTTCGAGAGCTTGCGGATGGAATTCTTACGGAAATCGAGCTCAAACAGGTCGAGGTTTTTGACGTTATCGCCGCGTTTCGAATAAACGGAGTACGCGAGCTTTGTACCGTCAGTGCTCCAAGCCGGCGAGATCGCAGTCGAGCGATGAGTCGTGACTTGCTTCACGTTCGTGCCATCAAAGTCCATGACGAAAATCTCTTTAATTCCGCCGCGGCGCTGGCACGACATTGCAATTTTAGTGTCGAAAATTCCGGATTTTCCGGTGATTGCCTCAACAATATCATTCGCGAGCGAGTGACCCACTTTGCGGGAGTCTGACGGGTTAGCGACGTAGCGCTTCGAGAGCAAGACCTTGCCAGTGGCAGTTTCGTAGACCCAAGCCTCAAGCTTCAGTGCGCCTTTTTCGAGGGTCACGGAGCCTTTGACCAGAATTTCGGCCCCAATTTTCGACCAATCCGTCATTTGGAACGATCCCGGAGCAAGGCCCGCCGTTGAGTTTTCCAAGAAGGCTGATGGACTCAAGAACGAGAAGAGGTCCATGAAGGTGAGGTCAGAGTTGGCGGTATTGAAAATGGTTTTGGATTCCGTTTGCCCGGTACCAGTCACTCGAAGCGTGGGGAAAGCGATAATGCTTTTTCGGGCTTTCGCGTTACCGACAGGGATATAGGCTTGGCCGTTTGCAGCGGTCGCGCCCGCACTGATCGGCTTAGCTAGCGCGTCTCCAGCTTTTTGTTTCGATATCGCCGTTACTCCAAAAGCAAGGGAGGCCCCGAGAATACTGAGGCTGATGACCAAAGGGGAGGTCCATTTGGAATGAGCAGGAAAGAAAGTGTGTTTTTTGTTCATAGTCCGATTCGCTTCCCTATTCGCTTCTAACGTTTGGCAGCCTCGTAGAACTCTTCCGAGCCCTTGTCCAGAGCGGCTTTTGGGCATGAAGTTATGGGCAGTTTAAGGGGCGAACAGGGGGAATCCAAGGGCGAATTACTGAAGATCGACTGTGAGGTACGACTCGGGCGAATCGACGCCTAAGCTCGAGGTTCCCCAGCATTGCACTGCGCCGGTGCTCAGGAGCGCGCAGAACTGTCGGTAGCCTGTCGAGACTTTGACGGCGTGATTGATATGAGGGACTTCAACCGGGGTTGGCGCACTCCCGGAGCCGAGTAGGTCCCCAACTTTTCCGTAGTTGGAGGTGCCCCAGCACTTCACGATGCCGTTGCTCAAGCGGGCACAGGCGTGTCCAGCAGATGATGCCGAAACTTGGGTTGCGTCGGTGATTCCTGAGACTTGAGTGGGTGTGACGGAAGTGCTGCTGTCGCCATCCCCCAGTTCTCCGTTGGATCCTTCGCCCCAGCAGGAAATGGATCCTGAGCTCAGGACTGCGCAGGTGAAGCTTGCGCCCCCAGAAATTTGGACAGCCTGTTCCGGAAGGCTCACGGGTACAACGAGCCTCACCCCGAAGCGGGGGGGGCGGATCCTCGGCGGTCGTTGGAGTGAGGGAGCGCAAACGCGATTCAGTTCAAAAAGGCACGTAACTCGAGCGCGGTCGTTCTGGCTCCACCCGATGCGCGCGGACGACAACCTCCAGCGATCCCGAGGAATCGCGCCCGCGCTTCGGTGCGATATGCTCCGTCCCCAGAACACGTTCGAAACCGAAAGACTCAGCTTGAACCCCTGAGAAGCGCACCTACCCTTGGTTAGATCCTGAGATGAGGCCACACGGTTTTTGAGAATGATCCCGAGTCAGCGAGGTCGAAAGGCCCACATTGTCAGCACCGACGAAATAGATCTTGAAATCCGAGTCCCCGAACTCGAATGAGGATTGCATGATCCCCCCATCCAAACACCTTTTGTACGAGCACTCGGTTCAAAGTCCACGCTGGCAGGTGGAATACTTGCCGCAGGTTCACCGCCTTCTGACCGGAAGAAATGCGCTGCGATTTCGGGAGGACTTTTGTGGCTCAGGCAAGATCGCTTGCGAGTGGGTAAAAAAATCTTCCCGCCATTTCGCTCAAGGACTCGATCTGGACGATGAAGTCCTCGCCTACGCAAACGAAGTAAATCGAGCGGCGCTCGATCCAAAAGCTCAAACCCGGATGGAGTTTCTCAAGAAGAACGTACTGACCGCAAGAAACGGTGATTTCGACTGGATCGGCGCTTTTAATTTTTCGTTCTATATCTTTCACGAGCGTGCGCAGCTTTTGAAGTATGCGCGCTCGGCCTACCGCGCGCTCGCATCATCGGGAACATTCTACCTTGAGATGGCGGGTGGTTTTGGTTTTACCGAGCCCTTTCAGGATGAAAAGAAGGTCAAGGTCCCGGGGGTAGGTGCTGTTCAACAGATCTGGGAGCAGCACGGGTTTGATCCGATTTCAGCTGTGGGAGATTATTCGATTCACTTTCAACTCCCGGACGGCCAATGGCTGAACGATGCCTTCACCTACCACTGGCGCATTTGGGCACTTCGGGAAGTGCGCGAGATTTTAGTGGAGGCCGGCTTTGATGAGACCGTTGTCCTTTGGGAGAAGCCTAATCGAAAAGGGGAAGGCTCAGGCGAATTCGAGATTCGTGAGGATGCAGAGCAAATGGCCTCGTGGGTTGCCTATATCGTTGGCGTGAAGAAACCAAAAAGTAGGAGACCCCAGCGTAAGCGGCCCTAGTCGCCGTTCAAAGCGGAAATCCGACCAAAATTCCGCGATTTTGGACATCGGATGCAAGCTCATCCGGAGGTGCAGCGAACGGCTGACTTTCTTGTAAAGTGCGCTTGACGGCCGCATCAAAGGTTTCGCTACCCGAGGGTTTTGTGAATTTGAAATCACGGAGTCTCCCACTAGAATCCAAATAAATCACGACTTGGGCCTGGTAGTTCTGACGCGAGAGCCAGACCGGAAGCGCCCAATGGTTCACGAGCTTATCGCGCACACGTTCATAGTACGAGGTCTCGGCTGCTTCGCGGGCCTCTCCGTCTAGGCTCGTGCCGCGGCTCAGGCGGTTCCCCTTCATCAGCGTTCCGGATCGGTTTTCAAGTCCATCCGTTTTCACGCGCTGTTGCTTCTCAGCATCCTTAATAGACTCTAAACGGCTCAGTGCTTTGACCCGGGCGAGCGCCTTTTTGAGCTTATCTTTTCGTTCGAGCTCAGCTTCGTCCCGTTCACGCTTCTCGTCTTTTTTTCGTTTTCCCGAATCTTTCAGCTTCTTAAGCGCGTAAGTCTCGTCACCTTCCTCAGCGACTTCGGGCTCCTTTTTTTCCTTCACGCGGGCCGCTTCTTGTTCCTCTTCTTTCGCCTGCTCGCGCTTTTCTTCGGCGAGCTTCTGCGCGGCTTGGTCGGCCTGCTTGAGGGCGTCGACTAAATCAGGAGGAGGATTGTTGACTGCTTGGAGGTCTTTTTTCAAAAAGTCAGGTAGCCCGACAAGGTCCACTCGAAGCGTAGGCGAGACTGTGACGGGATCGCCGGGAAGCACGAGCGTTTTCAACAGCACGAGCATGAGGATTGCGGAGTGCAGGAGCGTTGACCGAGCGATTCCGTCTCGAACCGGAGACGGCGAGAGGGACTCGATTTCGTCAATGCTCAGGGTTCGATGCTCTTCCTCCGGAACCTTCTTGGGACTCGCTAGGGGCGAGAAGTGAGAAGCTGCAGTCTTTCGGGCGTGAAAGCTCGGTCCTTTTTCAGGATCAGTCTCGCTTCGTTCGTCTTCATCGAGCGTGAGTGATTCAAGTAACGCGCGAGCCCCATCGGAGTGGGGGTCGATCGAGCGCGCGTTGCCGAACCAGAACGCAGGCCCCATGAGCTGGGCTGAATCTGGACCGAACTTGGGCGGAGACTTCTTCTTTTGAGAGACGCCTTTTTGCGGCACTTTTCCCCTTTAATCCTTCGCGTTCTCGCTTGGGGCAGACTCTGTCACGAGCCCTACTCTTTGCACTTTAGCGCGTTTCACTTCGCCCATGACTTGCGCAATCGCGCCATAGGGAACGCCTTGATCCCCTTGGATCAGAATCTGAACGTCTGGCTTTACGCGCACGATCGCTTCAAGCCGAGTGCGCAAACTGTCGCCTTCAATGGTAGTCCCATTAAAGGCAATCTCGCGACGTTTATTCACTGATATGACGATCGGGTCCTGTGACTCGTTGAGGGTCCCTCCTCCGGCTTTCGGCAGGTCCACCTGAATTCCCTGCTGCATGAGTGGGGCACTGACCATGAACACGATTAAAAGCACGAGCATCACATCGACGAGCGGCGTGACGTTGA
>CANMSW010000003.1 GCA_947500275.1 Bacteriovoracaceae bacterium
CAATTCGATCATCCGAATGGCGACACCAGCCGTACACCTGAACTGCGCCACGCCGTTTTGATGAGTCAAACAGCCTCGATGCAAAAGAGAAGCTCTTTGATCCTTCTGCGATCAGTCCTTCACACCGAAGGACTGCCATCTGCACATCCTCCCCCGAGGTGCTCGGGAGAGGCGCAGTTGCTTGAGGGTTCAAAACCATGCGCAGCCCCCTTAGGCGTGGGCGGGTGCGTTTGAAGACTTCAGTTCCGTACCCGCGAGCTCCGACTTACGAATACGTCCCTCGGCTAGATCCTCGATGACCACCGAAGCAGTCGCTTTTGCAGAGTTCACAACTCCTGGCACGCCTGCGCCTGGATGGGTTCCGGCGCCCACGAAATAGAGTCCAGCAATGTTCGGATCCCGGTTGGCAATTCGGAAGTAAGCGCTCTGCTGCAGAACGGGCTCTAAAGAAAACGCCGCACCCAAGGGGGCATTCAACTCCGATTTGAAGTCTTCAGGAGTGAAAATCCGCTGAGTGACAATTTCCTTCTTCAGGCCGGGAACGTATTTTTCGTCCAAGTAGTCGATAATTTTCTCGGCGTACTTTGGCCCCACAGTTTGCCAGTCGATTTTCTTCCCTTTCCCTAAATGGGGGACCGGCGAAAGAACGTAAAAACATTCGCCGCCTTCAGGCGCAAGCGACGGATCAGTCCGTGTCGGAGCATGCAAGTAGAGCGAGAAATCATCCGCGAGGACCCCTTTATCAAAGATATCGGACAACAACTCTTTGTAACGCGGCCCGAATAAAACACTGTGGTGCGCTAGATGTGGAAATTGTTTTTTAGTTCCGAAGTAAATCAGGAACAAGGACATCGACCAACGGGAACGATCCATCCGCTTGCGCGTCCGCTCCACTTTCGGCTCCTTCTTCAGAAGATCCCGGTAAGTATGGTGCACGTCGGAGTTACAAACGACTAAATCAAACGCTTCGGTTTTACCGTCGCGTTTCATTCGCACTCCTTGAGCGCGGCCATCCACGGTCACAATCTCGTCGATCTCGGCGTTCAAGACCATCTTGCCGCCTAAATCCTCGAGAAGCTTCACCATCCCCTGAATTAGGGCACCGGTGCCCCAGCGAGGAAACCAAACGCCCCAGTTTCGCTCCAAATAATGAATCAGGGTGTAAATCGAAGAAGTCGTGAACGGGTTCCCCCCGACGAGCAGCGAATGAAAACTGAACGCCTGCCGGAGTTGGGGGTCTTTGATATAACTCTTGATGATACTATAAACACTGCGATGAGCTTGAAGGCGAACCAACTGAGGCGCTACCCGAATCATGCTCCAAAAACTCAAGAACGGTACGTGAACAAGCTTGGTATAACCTTCATTGAAAACTTCTTTCGAATACTCGAGGAATCTCCGATACCCCTCGGCATCGGCAGGATTCTTTTTCCGAATCTGAGAAAGAGTCCCTTCCAGGTCCTGATCGTAGTCAAAAGTGTATCCGTCTTCCCACATCAAGCGGTAAAACGGCCCGACTTTCATCAGCTCCACGTAATCAGACAGCTTACGTCCTGAAAGCTCATAGAGCTCTTCCAAACAGGTCGGTGCCGTAATGACAGTCGGCCCTGCATCAAACGTAAAACCCTTGTCCTTAAAAACGTAAGCACGGCCACCGGGTAGGTCTCGTTTTTCAAAGAGCGTGACTTGGAAGCCTGCTGATTGAAGCCGGATCGCAGCACTGAGCCCGCCAAAACCGCTCCCAATCACAGCAGCCTTCATCCCGAAACCCGGCTTTTTCTCGTTTGTTTTTGACTCAGTTACTGCCGCCATAAGACTTCTCCAGTTTTTTTGCGAATTGACTAATCTTTTCCAAAGTTCGGAGCTGCGCCTTTGAACTTACTCCCTCGGCGTTTTTCCAGCCCCCTTCAACTCCCGAAATCACTTCATTCAAGAAGTCCGAAGCACTCGCGCGAGCCGCTTGAATCAAGCCGTGCTCTCGAGCCCAAGTTTCCAACCCCTCTTCATCCGGTAGCGCTCGTACCGATCTCACGAAGTCGCGGTAATCCTCATCGGTTCGACTCACATGGGCCGCAGCCGCCCAAAGCCAAGAAGGGCGCTTCAACTTCAGGTCCTCTAAACGCTTCACAGCATCAGGACCCAGCATGGCCCGGTCCCCATCGCCGGCAAAATTACCCACGTCATCGAACATTTGAAGAGCTGTGCCCAACGCGAAGCCCAAATGACTGAGCCGGTCCATCACTGCCGGTGAGGCGCGTCCGACACGCGCTCCCAGTTGTAAGGCGAGCGCCATGAGGGCTCCACTTTTCAACTCCATCGATGAGAGACAAACCGCGCGGACGCTCGCGCGGGGCACGGTGTCCATCGAAGTACCCACGTCGATTGCCTGCCCAAAGTGCGCGCGAATTAAGACTTCGTGACAGAGGCGGTAAATTTCAAGCTCGAGCCCCGGATCAGTGGCCGTGACCTCGCGAACTTTCCACATGGGCCAAAAATAAAGCCAGTTTCCCGCATTCAAAGCGATCGGAAGCCCGTACTTCCGATGCAGAGAAGGCTCCCCGCGGCGGACCAAGCTTTCATCCTCGATATCATCGACCACCAACGAAGCAGCGTGCAGCAGCTCTAAGACCTGACTACAAAGTGCCAGGCGCTTCTGATCGGAGCCTAAATCGAAAGTTTCCTGTGAAACGTTGTGCGCGTCGGAAAGGTGATATCCCCATTCCACCAGCTGCCCGCGAAACCCTTTTGAAGGGCGCGCCATGAGATCTGCAATCGGGTCACGCAGAACTTGAGCAATCCGGCGCGACACACCCGATGCATCGGAGACCATTTTCGCGTTCCCGCGCGTTTCATCTCGTGAACTCGGCCCAAGGAGATCGGCAATTTCCTGATCGGAAGGAAGTAAAGGAGAGATCGAACTTGGAATCACACCGAACCCCGCTTCTCAGAAAGCCTTGCTGGACTCTCACGCGCAATCAGCGCCTTGACTGGCTCATGGGCCATGGGAGTGAGAGACTCCAGGATACAAAAAAAGGCTCTCAAAATTGGAACACCGGGGGCGCGTCCGAAGAGGAGGCGAACCCGATCGCTGCGCCGAAGAGCCCCACGATAAAACCGCTCGATCAAGCCTTGTTCGAAGGAGTAAAACCGACGAAGGACTTTCCAGCGCCGCACAGGAGTTGGTGCTCGAAAAAGCATCCGATTCAGTAGCAGGAAAAAGCCATCACCCGCGGACTCTTTCTGATGCAGATCAATGAGCTGATTCGTGACTGTGGTCACTTCCCACTTCGTACAGTTCTCCACGAGCGCGTCGATCGATCGGAGTGTTCGTGGAAGACTGTAACCGGTCACAGGATGCACGAAGCCGCCCCGCGCTCCAATCGCTGGGGGCTCGGCTACCCCTGGAGATCGAATCAAAGCTTCTCGAAACAACGGAATGGGTAAAACTCCCTTTTCGCGCCGCTCAATTTCTTCGACCCGCCATCCTTTTG
Source organism: Bacteriovoracaceae bacterium (assembly GCA_947500275.1). GTDB lineage: Bacteria > Bdellovibrionota > UBA1018 > UBA1018 > UBA1018 > CANMSW01. The sequence goes on from CANMSW010000003.1 coordinate 3,492, forward strand.
ATTCGATATAACTCCGCAAGGCCGCTTCTTCGTCTTCTTCAACCAGACTCGGCGAATCACTGTAGCGCGTGTCTTCGATCAGAACTCTGCGGTTATCCCACGGGAGCAAATAAAAGAACCGGTACCCGTCCGACTGCGAGCAAGTCGCGTCCATGATCACCGGATGCTTCAAACCATGGTGTTCCGAGAGACGGACATCCCAACCCGTAAACTTTTGAAATGCGCACTTGGTTTCATCTGTGGGCAACCAGCCTCGCGCATCGATCACGCACGAAGCTTCCAGACGGGTGCCGTCTTTCAAAACCACTTCATCGCGCATCACTTCGCGAATGGGGCAACTGACCAAAATCGACTGACCCAAACGTGCTCGAATCAGGGTATCGAACCGAGACGAGCTAATCGAATGATATCCACCCTCGATCGTCCGCTCGAAATCAGGAAATTGAACCGTGACCCGCGGCCAACTCTTCTTCACGAAGGGCTTAAGCCAGGCTACTTGCTCGGGATCCAAGTCCGACGAATGAAAAGACCAAGTGTGCTCCCCCCCAAGGGTGGGGGCCTTCTCGAGAAGAAGGACTCTGAGATCCGGGCGTTTCTCTCGAAGCTTCAGTGCGAGGAGACCACCTGCCAGTCCGCCCCCTACAATGAGCAGATCCCAACGGCGCTGAGCGAACTCAGCGTATTGGGACGATTCCGGACTTTTACTTCGGAAATCGCGCAGATTTCTCATGCCATTACTTTCCTTCCGAGCTGATCAGCACGGCTAAGTGAACAGATGGTTCAAACTATTCAAAACTATCCAAGGGTCAACCCAAAACCCCCACATCCCACAAAAACTCAACCCGAGCGCACGCCTACTTTCCCACGCACACTGACCAATGACTCCACTGTACTCACGGAAGGCGAGAAACCGAAGTCCCGTCGAAACGTAGCGTCCTTCACGATGACCGGATAGCGAAAGTAGTCGATCAAGTGCTTGGGGATTCGCGAGAGGGGGGAAAGCGCGCCCAGAATCGGATAGGCCAGAACATGAGGCACGGGAATGATTGTTCCCCCGGAAAGCTCAATCGCTTTTGACCAAGGAACAATCCCCTCACCTGCCACGTTGTAGACTCCACTTTTTGAAGAATCGAGGGCGAGCCTTAAAGCCCGAGCGACATCATTCTCGTGGATGAATTGCAGCATGGGATCGTAGCCCAAAAGCTTAGGAACGTAATCCCCGCGAAGCAACTGCGAGATTTCGTTGCGAATCCTGGAGCCCACCACATTCGCAGGACGCAAAATCACGGTAGAAACTTCCGGATACTGCAAAGAAAAAGTCCGCGCGTAATTATCGAGTTCAATGGCATCGGAAAGTTCTGGGAAAATCTGACTCGCACGCAGCGGCTCATCTTCCTTCAAGTGCAAGTGATTGTGCTGATGTGCCCCGTAAACGTGAAAGGTGCTAAAAACAACCACACGCTTCACGCCGTACTTTCGGACGAGCATGAGCAGGTTCCGAGTTCCAAGAACGTTCACATTGTAGCGCGCGCTCCGACTGATTCGGGCCGTCGCTGCGACACGCCCCAAGTGAAGCACTGCCGAAAACGAGTAGCGCCGAAAGAGATCGGCCATTTTCCGGTGCGTGTAATCGATCGTGTGAAAGGGGCCCGGAAAGTTTCGTCCGTAGGGCATGGCCCGCGGATCGACGCCCACCAAGCGAAAATCCTCCGAGAGCTGATCGCTGAGGATGCTTGCCAAACCACCGGCCGCGCCGGTTACCAGAATCGTGGAACCGCGCTCGAGGGAAGGCTCCGGTCCTTGGAGTTCAACGGCCATTGGGCCCCCCGAGCCGATCCGCCGCAGAAGACTCGTCGCGATCGCGAGCTGAACCTGAAAAAATATTTTTTCCGCGCAAACGCAATCCTTCTTGGATCTCGGCATTCAGGGCTGTTTTCACTTGCCCCACCATTTCGTCGATCACCGAGTCCGGTGCATCCGGATCGCCTTCGAAACGAATGGGGTGACCAAAACGCAAAGTCACTTTCGCAGGCAGCGGCAGCGCACCTGCCGCACCAAGAGCCGGAAAAAAAGGCGTCACTGGCACATAGGGAACTTTCAGAAATCGAGCGAGGCGCTTTAAATGAAAAAGCGCCGGGTACATCTCCTCGCAGCCAATGATTCCCACAGGAACAATCGGAGTTCCCGTCTCCAAAGCGAGACGAACGAAGCCTGTTCCGAAGCGCTGGAGCTGATATCTTTTGGACCAGGGCTTACCACTGCCGCGCGTCCCTTCTGGAAAAACAACCACGCTCTGATCACGCTCCAGCAAATCGCGGCAGTTGTGAATGTCGCCGACCATTTGCCCACAGCGCATGAAAAGCGTGCTCACAAAAGGAATCGAAGGAAACCAACGCTCAACCATCCCGCGTGGGATGCGGGAGGGCCGAGCATCTAAGAGGAGTGACATTCCCAGCAAGACCCCATCAAAAGGGAGCTGGCCCCCGTGATTTGCAATGACGAGCACCCGCCCTTCCGGCAGACGATCAATGCCATTGGTCTCGACCCGAAAGTAGTCACGGTAAAGCCAGCGGCAGGCGCCAAGGGCCGCCTGCAAGGTCATCGGATCGAGCCCCCAATCATCAATACCGGCTGAGTTCAACTCCGCCGGAGCATGCTGAACGCGATGTCGCTCGTCGGGAGCAAGACCCCGCTCAATGAGGAATTGCTTGAGTCGATCCGAGACTCCACTCACTGGACAGTGACCTTGATGATCTTGATTTCCTGCAAGGGGCGATCTCGCGCATCCCGTGGGGAGGTTGCAATCGTGTTCACAACATCCATCCCAGAGGTGACTTCGCCAAAAATGGTGTGACGACCGTTCAACCAAGGGGTCGGAGCCACCGTGATAAAAAACTGAGATCCGTTGGTGTTCGGTCCGGAATTCGCCATCGCCAGAACGCCAGCCTTTGCGAAACTATCCGTCGGCTCTGTTTCATCTTCAAAACGATAACCGGGCCCGCCGGTTCCATTCCCAGCCGGATCCCCGCCCTGAATCATAAAGTCAGGAATCACCCGATGAAAGACCGTCCCAGCATAGAGGGACTTCCCTTTGACTTCTTTTCCGTCGACCGGACTCGTCCAAGTTTTTTTTCCCGTCGCCAATCCTGCAAAGTTTTCTACTGTCTTCGGAGTCCGATCCGCGAACAGCTTCACTTTAATTTTTCCCGACGTTGTTTCGATGACTGCGGTCGTCGGGAGCTTCGCAGCGAAACTCGACGAAGGCGCAACCCAGACACACAGAGCCAGAGCAGCCCATGCGCCCAAATGAAAGAATTGAGTACCAAAAGTCATTCGTTGACGTGTTTGAGAGTTCATGTCGGGCAGTTTAAGAGAAACACTGCAATTCACAAGGGCTGAATTCCAGATCCGGGGCAGAATTAAGCCAAAAGTCGACTCACCTACCCCTACTCGGAAAATCATAAAAACACGTTAAAAACGGGCGCAATTCAGTTAGATTTTCCCTTGTATATCCTCACCAGAGAGAGCTAGCCTAGTTTCCACAAGGAGATCCCCCATGCCTCGCCCACCCGTTCAGATTCGCACGGTCAGCTGCAAGAGTTCCACGGCCTCGTTGGAGTTCACCCAGTCGATTCTAGAAAGTGGTTTTGCGGTCGTGAGCGACCATCCCATCCCCTTCAAGCTCATCACAGACTCCTTTGACGAATGGGCCCGATTCTTCTCGTCGGAAGAAAAACACCGCTACACTTTTGAGGCCGCTACCCAGGCCGGCTATTTCCCTTTCAGAAGCGAAAACGCGAAGGACTACTCCAAGAAGGACCTAAAAGAGTTCTTTCATTTCTACTCAACACGCAATGAACTCCCCACTGCGACTCGTGAGTTTACACCCACTCTTTACAAGCAACTTCATGACCTGAGCAAAACCCTCTTAGGCTGGATCCAAGAGAACACGCCTGATCATGTGAGAATGCACTTCTCGGAGTCACTCACCTCGATGATCGAGGGCAGCGAGGAAACGCTTCTTCGCCCTATCCATTACCCGCCTCTCACAGGCGCGGAAGAAGAAGGCGCTGTTCGTGCGGCCGCCCACGAAGACATTAATTTGATCACACTCCTCCCGGCTGCGACCGCTCCTGGACTTCAAGTCAAGGACCTGCAGGGGAACTGGATCGACGTTCCTTGCGACCCAGGAACAATCGTCGTGAACTCGGGTGATATGTTGAAGATGGCAAGCAGGGACTACTTCCCGTCAACGACCCACCAAGTGGTCAACCCTCCGGGAGCAGCTTCGCGCCTTCCGCGTTACTCAATGCCGCTTTTCCTTCACCCGCGGGGCAATGTCAGACTCTCTGAAGGGCACACTGCTCGCTCGTATCTTGAAGAACGATTGAGCGAAATCGGACTGCTCAAATCGAAAGCAAATCTAACTTAGGCCTTTCGCTCGCCTCAGGTGCGCTGACCTTCATCCAGTCGATCGGCTGATCCCTGAGCCGATCGACCAGGAACTCGTTGATCGCCTTAAAGTGCCCGCACCCGAAGAACCCCTGATAAGCTGAAAGCGGCGACGGATGGGGAGCCTCGAGCACCCTGTGTTGTTGACCTCGAATCAGTTTCTTCTTCTGCTGAGCAGGCTTACCCCAGAGCACAAAAACAACGGGGCGACTTCGCAAGTCGAGCGCCTGAATCAATCCATCTGTGAGCGATTCCCAACCTTGGCCTCGGTGCAGACCGGCTTGGTTCGCACCGAGACGCACAGTGAGAACCGTATTCAGCAGCAAGACGCCTTGCTTCGCCCAACCCGTGAGATCACTCCCCAGTCGATCGAATTCTTTGGGGTCTTGACCGAGCTCACTCGAGATCTCTTTGAAAATGTTTTTTAAACTTTTTGGAATCGCTCCCGCCCCATTTCGTATTCCAAAGGCGAGTCCCGTCGCATGCCCGGGCGTTGGATAGGGATCCTGCCCTAAAATGACGACTCGGACCTGATCAAAAGGGGTGAGCCGCAATGCACGAAGGATGACGTCCGACGCGGGGGCCCATTGCTCACCTGAGCGCGTTTCCTGATCCAGGAATTTCTTCAACCGAGCGGCTTCAGGGCCCCTCGCCCATTTCTCCACAACCGCCAACCATTCGGCTGAAAGCCCCGCAGAGATCTGTTCAATAAAATCCTTCATGGACGAAGGCATCGCACGGGACGCCGTCCCACGAAACCGAGTTTTTGATGCAATTACTGCCCGATGATTACGGTCAGTCGGCGCGTCGTACTGATACCGCCTGCTGTGATCGGAGCGATATTTTGGACGGATGCGACAACGCTTGAGTTACTCACCCCGCCTGAAAACGACGCTTGAGCAACGGACTGAGCAATCGCCTGCGGTGCAGTCACCGCAGCAATCGAAGCGGGTGGAGCGACGAAGGTATCCAGAATCAACGAGGCAGTCACGTTGGCGACTGCGCCCCCCGAGATCGACGGAGCTGGCGCACTCCCAGCCGTCGCACTGCCGGCCGGCGCACGTTCACCTGATTCAGAAGACGATGAGGCGCTTTCGCCTCCTGGGTTGCCACTCGTGTCTAGGGTCACTGCATCACTGAAGGCATTCACTTTGAACTCAACACTCGTCGAGACCGCACTCAAAGCTTGGGGTTCTAAACGAACCACTTGAGGTGCCGCCGGAGCTACAGCTCCTGAAGCAGAGCCCGCATTCGCAGACGAGTCCTTTGAGGCCGGTGGCTCTTCCATTTTGGCTGCGACTTGTGACCCTGCGGGAACGAGGACAGGCTTTGGCGCAGGTTTATTCTCCGCAACCGCCCCCCCTTTTGGATTCTCAGATTTCGTTTGATTCTGCTCTACAGCGACGAGCCCCTGAAGAACAGTCACGGTCGTTGTCGGGGCCCTTGCAGAACCCTGAGATGTGCTCGATCCCGAAACTTGCGAGGGACTTTCGAGAGGCGACTGAATGACGAACTCCGTTCCACGAACTCCCATCGTCGCGGCCGAACTGCGAACTTTGAATTCACCCCCAGGCCCAAGCGGCTTCGAAACTGCCGCTCGCGCTGAACCATAGGGGAGCCCGATTTCAATTTTTCTTCCGGGCCCGCCGCCTTCGACTTTTTTAACGTGAAAAAGCGCACTGGCACCGATATCGATCACGGTCTTATCAATCATCAAGAGCTTCACCGAAGCGCTGCTTGAAGTGTTGATCGTATCCCCTTCAAAAACTTCATCGCCTGTCTTGGCGACTCGAACGGGCTTCCCCCCCGATCGCTCGGAGCGGATCAACGCCCCGCCTTTGCTACTCACAATCGTTGCAATCGAACTCACTGCCCCTAGGGCATTCCAGGACGCGGAAGCGGCAATCGCGAACGTCAGTGATACTGTCAAAAACTTAACTGAAGAACCGAATGTTGATCGAGGTGAGTTTTTTTCCATGGATCCGCCTTCCTGGACGAAAAAGATCGTCCTTCTAGTATCGGCCATCCCGGGCGAGGCCTCAAGGCGTGTCCCGAAAGACATGGAAAACGATAATCGTTTAAAGAAAACCCATGAAGATCTGAGAACTTCCCCCTAAGATCAGTGAAGTGACTCCAAGGATCGGATTCGCACGACACAGCGAAACTCATTTTAACTTCCTCATCGCTCCTCCAAAACCGACTTCCAAAGTGGGAAGAGTCAGGACGACGACGTTTGTTGCTTCAGCACTCCTCCTGATCGGTCTCCCTTCGTCCTCCCATGCCGAGGACGCTATCGACGCTGCGCTGTCTGCCGAGACCGATGCAACGACCCCGCTTCCTGAAGCCTCCCATCCGGACTTGCTCGATGAAGCGGAATACGCCGAAGCGGTCATCGCGTTCAACGGGCGCAAAAACCAAGATGCGATCAAGATTCTGGACGTGATCCTGAAGCGCACCCCTGGACACTTAGGCTCGCTCGAACTCCTGGCACTTCTTCAGAAGACCACCGGAAAAGAAGATGAATCACTTGCCACTTATCAAAAAATCTTAAAAGCAAAACCTCCCGCCGAGCGCGGTCCATATCACTTCGAAGTGGGGACAATCCTTTTCAAAAGAAAAAATTTCACGTCAGCCCAGAAATTTTTCGATCACGCCCTCAGACGAAACTTCAACGCCGTCGCGTGCCATTTTTTCTTGGGCCTGATCGACTTAGGCGAACGCAAATTCCCATCCGCCTCTGACCACTTCCGCGCAGTCACCGACAGTGGCAACAACGAATTCGTGGCAGCAGCCCACTACTACCTAGGCGTGGCCCAATATCAATTAGGTGCTGGAACCGAGGGGACGTCCGAACTCCTCGAAGCGCGCGACCGCGCGGCCAAGTTTCCCGACAACGCGCTTGCCCAGCAAGTTTCCAAAGCCGCATCCGAAGCCCTCAAGCCTCAAGGCGGCTCGCGCTGGTTCGGTAACTTTTCAACTTTAGGTCAAAACGACACGAACGTCCTTTTGACTCCCGACTCTCTTCCCGACTCGGCTTCAGCGGGAAAAGCTTCTGCAAAAGTGGTCCTGAGCGGGAGTATCGGAAGGATGAGCTCTGCTTTGGAACCCTGGCAATGGGTCCCTTCTTTTCGAACGGTTCTGAATCGAAATTTCAACGAAGACGCAGCCGAGGCCCAGTTTATTACGAGCAACCTCGTCTTCTTTTTGAACCGACGCCCTTTAGCGGCAAACAACTGGGGCATCAAAACGGAGGTAGCCTCGACGTTTCAATTCTTGACGACGGACTCGAGCTCAAGCTCTGGAAGTTACTCCCCTTACAGCTACACAGGCGAAATCGGTGGATACGGGAAGATCAGACTTTCACCCAACTGGAAACTGCTCCTCGAAGCAGCGGCTCGCCCACAAAACTTCCTGACCGATGAATCGACAGGCACCGCTCAAAGATCGGGCTATTCGGCAGCGTTAAAGACAACCTTGCGATCCGATACCGGTTTTTCAAGCCTCGTTAAGCCGGAGTTAGCACTCGGAACGGAATATTTCAGGACGGAAGGTGTTGATTTCCGCGGGCTCACTTGGAGTGCAGATCTCTCGAACACGGCCCGAATCCTCGGAAGGGACGCTTGGACTCTAGGAGTGAGCGTCCAAGGTGTGAATTATCCCGAACGTTCGGAGGGTGGCCGCAGCGACACGACCCTCACGGTGAGGACGTCCTATATCATTCCACTCTCGTCTTCACTCGCTATTCTTACTGACGCGAGCTGGACGAATAACATTTCTAACGTGGATGACCTCTTTAGCTACAAGCGGACGCTGGTGAGCGCCGGGGTCAATTTTAGCTTCTAATCACCGCAGACGAATTCGCCGAAGCCGGGTGATCCATGGACTCACTGAGTCACGGGCGGCACAGCCGGACTACCCGTTTGAGTCGTGTCAGCGGGCAAAGCCTGAACTTGCTGCGCTTCCTGACTCGCCTGCTTCTTTTGCTCAAGCGCGGTGTAAATCGTTCCACCCAACGCGACCACTAAGCCCGCAAGACCCAAACCAAAGACCAACGTGTAGCGTTTAAATTCGTCCATAACCGAAAGAACTGCCATGAAATCGAGAGGTTTTCCAGTCCCGGCCTTTCTAGGTTAAACTAAAGAGGAGTCGCCCGAGCAGGTATCCAAACCATGATTAAATCCACACCCGTCACCTCTCAATCCAACGTCCCCTCCTCAGGGGTACCTCGAGACCCCGTCGTCCACCGGGGTAAAGTCGTGATTTACCGTGTGTTTGATGTCGCCGAGGAAATAGACCTCTCCCGATTGGAATCTATTTTAAGCGACTCTTCCGTCGAAAGCCGCGTCAAGATGGACAAAAAGCACCGTCCATCGGTCGTCGTGCGAAATGCCCCTGTGCGGCTCCGCTTAGGTGAAGTGCACGTTCGCATCGGCGAGACGACGTACCTTTGCGAGGGATTCGCGACCGCCATGGACTACGGGGTCCTCTCCATTTCCCTTCATTTGCCGCTCCCTAAAGATGCACGGTGGAGTGACCTGATTCGACTCGGGGCCGCCATCAATGCTTCGGCCGGCTCAAATGATGAAATTGACGCCGTCTGTCACAAAAGGTCAGCCGAAGTTTCAGAGCAAATCGGGACCGCGCTCAAAAATCCATCCGAATGGCACATCTCAGAGGATTACGTCCTCTGGTTTTTGGAAGAGGTCAGCGGAATCAAAAAAGCCTCAGACCTTCTGGAGCACGCGGACCTCCCTGCGCTGATTCTTGCCGAGAAGACAGACACCCTCGCCTCTCCCTCCAGGGACGGCATCCTCGAGAATACCTTTCAATATGCGACCGATGATTTAGTCGTCATCGATTGGAACAGTGCCGTCATTTACGAACCCAGCGGTCAGATGGAAATCGCTGATATCATCGAGTTCGCCCTCTCGCATCTCCTAGAAGTCCGCTATTATGACGACCTTCTCGATCGCCGACTATCCGAGCTTTACGACGCCGTGGACGAACGAAGACGATCGACCTGGCGCCGTCGCTTCTCGAATCTCGCGCACGAGGCCAATACACGCTTTCTGGAGATCTCGGAAATCATGGAACGTGTAGACAATTCCATTAAAGTGGTCGGCGATTATTACTTAGCGGTCATTTTTCGGGCAGCAATCCGACGTTTCCGAGTGCTTGACTGGCAACAAAGCATCACCCGGAAAATGAATTCCTTGGCGCGGGTTTCAGAGCTTCTTCAAGGCGAAATGAACGTTCGCAGAAGCCATATTTTGGAAGTCATCGTCATCCTCCTGATCGCCTTCGAAATCCTCTCCGCGTTTTTAAGACACTGAAGCGCAGAGGAAATTGAGAGTGAAGAAGCGATGAATGCCTCCCTCTAGGAGGAGGTCCCAGATATTCAAGGGAGAGCTTATTAATCAATGAGTGACTCTAGAATTCCGGAGGTTTAAAGATTGATTATGAACTCTACACATCATTCGGACTCACTCAAGCACCTCTACAACCTCTGGCACAAAGGCGAAATCCATACTCTTGAGGCGGAGTTCCCGGCGAACCTCACCTTCGAGATCAAAGGCCAGAGCTCAATCGCCGGAAAGCACGACCGCGCAAAATTTGCTCGCCTGTTTGAGTTAATGAAGGAGAAGTCGGGCGGGACCTTTCAGTCTGAGGTCCACGACATTCTTGTGAGCGATCGGCACGGAATGGTGCTCTCCACTCACAAGCTCACACTCGCCGGAAAAGCTCTCGAGTACCGCAGCGTTCACGTCTGGCGCTTTGAGAACGGAAAACCGATCGCAGGTTACGAATACCTTCGCGACCAGTACCAGTTCGACCAGATCTGGAAAGCGTAAAGAGGCTTCTTTGGGGCTCACTCCACTCCACTACCGGGGTGAGCCAGGCCCTAAGAGGGTCTCCTCTAGCAACAGGCTAGGACCGGTAATCCCAGGACCCCGAACTCGGCTACCGCTACGAAGCAACCTATATCGGATTCTCTCTTGCCCGGGATCTCGCCAAGTGCGAACTGACTTGTGACGTCATCGCTCCGGGAAGCATCCCTCGCGTTCACGGCAACCAGGTCAAGACCGACCGAATCGATGCTGCGAAGCTAGCCCAATTCCATACCAATGAAATCCTGAGCACCGTTACCATTTCGGACGAGTCACTTGAGAAGGATCGCGACCTTCTTCGCTCGCGCGAGTTCGTGTTGCGGGAGCTGACGGAGGTCAGAACTCACATTCAATCCCTCTTGCGTCGCAGCGGACTGCTCAGTTCTTTACGGATTTCAGGTCTTGCCCCTGAAAAAAACCACCCCATATAAAAAAAGCGATTCCCTCCTCAATAGACTTATTCAGTAACAGTCACGGTAGGCAGCTTGAATGTATATCGGTTTCCCAACTTGATCGAAGGGGTCTTACTTCCTGTTTCCTTGACCAGGTCAAAAAGGTCGACGGTTCCTTCCTGACTAATGAGCGCTTCGCAAAAGTCTGGCCCGCTTGCTACGTCCTGAACGATCACTTCCGCAGATTCAAGGAACCCGCCTGAGCCCGCTTTGAGTTTCAGACTGACTTCCGGAGCGTGCCTTGCACAGCCACCACCAACAACGTAGCTATATGAGAATTGGCCACGTTCAAATTTTACACTCGATAGCGAAAGAGGCCCGCTGCGGACATCCGCAAACGCATTTACTGCAACAAACGCTGAAAGCGCGGCAAAGACGAAAGATTTACTCATGAGTAACCTCCAATGGATTGTGGCGCCGATAAAGACCCATGTTTACTCGGCGGGGTTGGCTTCGTGTGCTTAGAAATTTCAAAGCACCTTTTTCATTCGGGAGCTCCTCAAGCAGGACTAACCTGATTGAGAGCTTCTCCCGGTTTCGGGGTCTGTGTATCCCAGCAGGATCGTGATTTTGACTGAGAAATATTACGCGAATAAGACGAGAAAAAAGAGAACATAAGAAATTCAAACTGCATTGCGCACCCCCAGATCCTTCCACTCTGGGACCCAAACGGGGCTCCAATGGGTTGCGCTCGGGGTGCTGTGAGGTTGTCTTTTAGGAAATCTGCGAAGCTTTTCGCCTTTGTCTCGGGACTTGGCCTAAGCACCCTGAACGAATCGATTGAGATTGAAATGAGGTGACAGAAAAATTGACGAGGTCCTATCTTGGGAACCGTAGAAATTTTGTGGGATTCCAGTAGGATGAGAGTTGCCGGTTCTGGTTCATAAGGGGACTTCTGACATGAAAGACGTACTTCGAGGGATAGAACTCAAGAGTGCAATCGAAGCGTTGGAGGCCGATTGCAAGAATCGAGAGCGCGCGCGCCTCCTGAAGTCGATCCCGGCGCTTTTGGCGCGTGTGCGAGATACAGGTCACGTGCGGCTTCGCGCATTGGACTGGTACTGGCGCGCCGGATTACACATGGAAGGTGCGAAGCTGGCCTTTTGGAAAGAGTCTACTTGAACACCTGAACCCCCGCTCCACTCGAGGCCGCGCTCTCCTTGCGATGGATCACCTGGGACTAGGAAATCATTTGCAGGTGGTGTCGACTCTGGAAAAGATTTCCTCATCTCCCGCACGCGAGAATCGATTTCGTGGCCGCAGAGCAGCGAATTCCCGAGATCGCCACTCTGGCGCCCCACTGGTTTGGATACAGTCGCATTTGGAAATCTCGATTGTGGGTCAAGTTGGGGCAGAGACAGGAAGCCAGAGCGACTCTGGATCGGGCGCTTGTGCATTATGAGCGCGGCATGCAGGACTTGCAGCAGTGGAGGATTCTTCTCGTCCTCGATGAAATGAAAACGCACGGGCTTCTCTCCGCAAAAGAAAGCGAAGCGTTTGACCGATACCCGCTCAAGCCCATGCTTTGCAGAAATCAGTATACAGCGCCATGGGAGCCGGGAAATTCACTCTATCAGTTCCGTCTTTCTTCTGATGAGTGGACCGAAAAGGGTCAGGTGCGACTGGGTATTCCTCTGGAGTGGCGCCTGGCTGCAGGATTGGCTTTGTCTGGGGATTTGGGGATCCACACGAATCTGATCAAGTGCTGGCTCTGGCCCGATTCACTTGCCACGTTCTTTCAACTGGAGGGACGACTCACGCAGTTGGTTCGTCGCCTGCGAAACGAACATGGCTTTCAAATCCTGCGCGAGCGCGAATCCCTCTGGCTCGATCCTGCGGGTCGCAATCAATTGGGCGTACTTCCCACAGGCGATGAGCGACCTTCCTTCGTAAACGCGCGTGGATCAGATTCATTCATCGCCTCTGATTTGGGCCGCTACTATTCGATATCTCAGAGCATGGCTCGAGTAGTGCTCGCGCAATGGCTTGAAGCGGGATGGATCAAGCGCGAGGGGGCGGGACGGTCCACGCGATACCACGGCTCCCATGCGAATCCAGGCCCTTCCAATTAAAGGGAAGCTTTCCTGCCTAAGACCAGGCACTCGCGCACCGAAACCCACCGACCAAGCCCAAAAACGGGGTAAAACGCGGCATTCCGTCTGGCCGCGGCCCGTAAACTGGCGAATTCACCTCCGCTGAGTCGGGCGGAGTTATAATCAAGCTGCGTCGCCCCTGGGGCATTTCACAGGAGTCTTCCAGCTCCCAGCCAGCGGATTTGTTTGGAGATCATTTGATCGCAATCTGCTGAAGAGACGATCAGGATCTTTGCGTCGGGCCGGACTTTGAGAAAAAGGCGGGCGTTTTTGACAGCATCAGCAAGGCCGTCCGGGTCCGAGAGAGGGATTAGACCCAAGAGGTCCTTCCCGCGCGAAATACACAAAGGGATTTCGCATCCGCTCCGCTTTCGGAATTGAAATGCTCTGCATTGTTCATCAGGCCGATAGTGCCACTGGGTGCGAAGATTCTGGTACAGGAATGCGAGGAGTTTCCGGTTTTCTGGCAAGGGCTCCTTGGTAAGATGGTTCATCTCACCGATATCTTCGAAAAAGACGATTGGCTTTTGGTAGTCGCCTTCCGAGTCCACGAATCGGATCAGAAACAATGCCTCAAAAGCTGATATTAATTTTCGTACTGTGGGCAGGCTGATCCCGGAAACCTTCACTAGGTTCTTGAGGTTCAAAGGGTGGCCAACTTGGGATGCCAGGCCTGAAAGAAGACTTCGTAAATTTTTGTAGGGCACACTGGTGTCGATGATGAGTCGAAGGTCCCGCTCCAGAATGGTATTCAGCTGAGTTTCAAAACGTTGAGCGCGAATCACAGCGTCGCGGACAGCAAAAACTCCAGGAAGCCCGCCGTTTTCGAGCGCCCGACGATAGGCCTGCGGCGTGAATGAGGCCGCATTGGAGAGGTCCATATCAAGTTTCCGGCCAACGAGGAGGTTGAGCACTGTGGCAGGCAGTGGCTGAGAATGCTGCTCAGACCAATCCATGGGGAGCAACTCCCAGGTGATGATCCGGCCGGTTAGGGACTCTCGAATAGCTTTTCGACTGGTGAAGCGGACCGAGCCGGTGATTGTGAATTGTCCGGGCCTCTTGTGTAATCGGACCCATTCCTTTAGCGCTGGAAAAAGCGGAGGTGCGAGTTGGCACTCATCGATGACAGCGGGAAAATCCGGTGTCCCGCGTTTCTGCTCGCTCAAACTAGCCAGGAAAGCCTCTGGTACCAGGTTGGCCGACGCGTGGTCTTGTGCAAGATCAAGAGTGACGTAAGCGCCGCCGAGTGAGGTGGCCAGCGTGGTTTTGCCCACTTGCCGATGACCGAGAATCCCCGTGATCGGAGAGTATTTGAAGGTCTTTTGGAGCAGTCTTGATAGATGTCTGGCTCTTTCATGGGGCATGCATCTCAGTGTGCTCTTTTTTGAAAAAAATGAAAACATGGGTGTTGTTTTTTTCAATAGGGGGGGTGTCGTTTTTTTCACAAGGTAAATCGAGGCACCACTCTACCAAATACCCGGGACTCATAGAGGGGTTGAAACAGCAACTCGCGGGCTCAAATCCCACGCCCAGGCCGAAAAACCGGGCCAATCACGCGGATCCGGCGGGCCACGCACCACAGACTGGCGAATTCACCTCCGCTGAGTCGCGCGGACTTGCAAACAATCCGCGACTCATTCTGGGTGGCTCACAGCAGCGGTTACTCAGGACGTCGCTTAGGACCAGGCCGACCAGGGCAAGATTCCGATGCCGCCCTTCTTTCCAGGGAGGATGGGCGCGTCAACGGGTGCGACGAGGTAGCCAGTCTTGGCTCCGAGTTTCTTCATGGCGGCCGCAAGTGAGCGTTCTTCCCAGCCCGACTTTCCCACCAGGTCCGCACTCTCAACAATGCGATAGGGAGTGCCTTGAGTATCGATCCAGTCGATGGGAGCCCCTTTTGCCGACTTGATATACACTCGTGGCAGGCGCACGCCCTGATAACTGTGTTGACAGGCCCACTCGTTCCAAACAAGTGTGCGGGCGAGCGAGAGGAGGGCACCCTGCCCTCGGGCGGATTTCATCAAGTGGGCGGCAAATCCCGCGTCAAACGGTAGCCAGATGTCCGTTCCAGCCCCGAGCTCGTGGCATCGAATGCGCCTCAACAGGAAAGTTTCTTCCATCACACCAAACAAATCCCGTAGTTTTCTGGCCGGGGTTGAAAAATGCTTGAGGCTGGGAAGTTCGCCTTCGCGGAGAACCGAGCCCATTCGCTCTAAAAGTTGATATGTAAGATCGACGTCATAACCCCGCTTGAAAAAGCGGGATAAGTCCCGCACGAGCGTGGTTTCGATCCACGAATCCCAGTAGGCTTTGCGTTGGTCAGGATCTCGCAGAAACGCTGGAATCGGCATTCCACCGGAATCGAGGCTCTTTGCCAGCTCGCTCGAAGTGAATCGGGGGCGCTTCTGCGTGGGGGTGAGGCTGGGGCGGAACTCTTTTGCATGGAGCTCGGCCAGGCAGAGTGGATGAAGGTTCACGAGTGCAATTCGTCCAGTGAGGCTTTCGTGGATTCCGATCTTGGATGAAAAGCCGGAAGATCCCGTCAGGAAGTAGGATCCGGGCACGCGCTTTTGATCGACCTTGAGCTTGATCGCATCAAAGATTTCGGGCGCCTTCTGGGCTTCATCCAGCACACAAGGTGAGGGCTGGCGCTCGAGGAAAGTGTTGGGCGATCTCTGGGCCTCGGTCCGCGTACTGAGATCATCCAGGGAGATGCACGGTCCAAGCTCAAGCTCAAGCTCAAGCTCAAGCTCAAGCTCAAGCTCAAGCTCAAGCTCAAGCTCAAGCTCATTGGAGAACACCGTTGTTTTGCCCGACTGTCTAGGGCCAAGAAGGCCGACTACAGGCCAAAGCTTGGCCTGTTTACGGAGAAGCGGGGTCACGAATCTTTTTCTCAGGTGAGCCATACTTTTTAATATTGCCACCCTAAAACGACATTTAAAACCTAATTTTGGGTGGCAATTTTGTGTGAACTCCGGCTCGGGGTGCCAATCACCCAATCGAAATCCGGCCGGGATGTGGGCGATCAAAACCCAGGCTTGGGCCCCGCTTTTCCGAATGCCCTCAACTCGGTGGGGTCGAAACAGCCACTCCCCCGCTTTGATTCGGAAGCCCCGAGATCAGGACCATCTTGCCCACGGACGCCCTCTCTATGACCGAGCCTGAGTTACTCGAACGACTCCGATTCACCGCCAAACGAGAAAGAGACAAAAAATCCATCCTCAACGCACTTACCGTCATAGAACAAATTCAAGTCTGGGAACGAGACGACGGGACTCGAGGCCATCCAAGTGACTACGCGCTCTCCCGTAATTAACCTATCGACCTCGAGTACTGCGTGAATATCGCCAGGGATATCCCCAAATTCAGCGGGCCCGGGGAATTCATCCAAGGTCAGAGTTCCCTGATCGAACGGAAGGTGGATCGGACTTTCAGAGGCAAGAATTGCTCTTTCGAAATCCCCGTCTATTGTCAAACGCATCGGCTTACCTACAAAGGAGAAATCCGACTTAAAGACACGAAGGCTCAACCGACACTTTTTCCCGTCTTTTCCGCAAGAATCAGCAATCCGACCCAAGACCTCACCCGAGGCGCTTGCGGACACCAAGAGAGTGTCTTTGTAAAGTTGAGTACTCGCTCGTGAGCTCGATCCCAGGACGCCACCTGATCAAGTCGACACTGCTTGCGAATCCGCTCAAAGTCCGAATCCGGATATTCCCGTACCCCAGGAGCGTAGTCGATATCATAGCAGGTACTACCCGCACTCTTTATTCCGACACAACCGGTTACGGATGAAATAAACACCCCCAAGAGCCCGAACGGACCGGGGCCCATGGGGGCGGGCAATACAGCAGAGTGACACAATGCAAAACATAGAAAAGATGGCGGTACATCCGACAGAAGCACCGGCACCCACTCAAGTGCTGCCTGTCAGTCTTTGAACCGGAGCAAGTGGCCGGTTCAGGGAAAAAATACACTCCCCCGGAACCACCCCTCAGGGCGCACTCAAACCACAGCGTTCCAGGGAACGATGGTGATCCCTTTACCGAGGCGATGAACACTTTTACAGGGAGCTAGCACCAGCACTGGCATTCCTGGGTTTCGCTCGGTGAATGCTTCTGCGGCCCTCAGTGAGTAGGTCCCCGGGGATTCCTCATCACTCCACTGGAGGGCCCAAGCGCCATCCCGCGTCTCCACGACGAAATCGATTTTCGATCCGCGACTTGTTTCGTACCGAAATAGATCGGGCCGCATCTTTCCGCTGTTTGCAAACTGAGAAAGACACTCATTCAAAAACCAAATCCGACTGCATTTGCCCGGCGAGGATCCAGATGCCCGGGCAATTCCCGCATCAAAAGGATAGAACCAGGATTTTCCCACGCTGGTTCGGTAGGGTTCGACCTCATAGAGAGTGAAGAGCGATTTGAATCCTTCCAAGTACCGTTCAATCTGAACGGGAGTCTTGCCGACCGAGCGCGCTATTTCAGTCCGATTGGGAATTTCAAGTCGAGCACATGCAAGCCAGATCCGGCGCGCAAGTTCTGGGTTGAACCGGGGTATCTGAAACTGCGCCAAATCGCGGGTACAAGTGGTCTCAAGCCAGTTTTCGAACATGGACTCGCGGGCCTCAGTATCACGGACCGCAAAAACCCCGGGCATTCCTCCCCGTTCGAACCATTGCACCAGAGTCTTCATCGGAACCAGCGACGCTCCCGAAGGGAGAGACGGAATTTTTCCTGGTAACTGCGCAAGGGGATGCCTTGCCTTGGCATGGGTGATTTCCTGGATATTCAATGGAAACATCCGAAGAAGAGCCACTCGGCCCGTGAGGGATTCCTGGATGCCCGTCTTTTTCGAGAACTCTGTAGATCCTGATATCGCGAAGCGTCCGGGGCGCCTGACCTCGTCCACCTCGGCCTTGAGCGTATCAAACAAGACAGGAACTTTCTGGATCTCGTCGATGCAGACGGTATCGATTTCATCCGATTCTAGTCCCTCAACAAATAGGCTCGGCTGCCGGGCAGCAAGTGCCCGATTCTCTTCCCGATCGAGCGTCACGTAATTGATCGTTCGGATTCCCTTCAGCAGCTCTCGAAGCAAGGTACTTTTTCCGGTTTGCCGGGCGCCGAGGACCCCGACTACCGGGAAGTGGGCTAGTCTTTTCTCAAGGATTGCAAGTAGGGTTCTGGGTCTCTGATGGGGCATCCATCAAGCATGACAAGGCTCCAGAGGTATGTCGATTTTTTAATGATTCTATCAAAAAATCGACATACCCATCCTGGTGCGCGCCCCAATCCCGGCAGCAGGCCAAACTGAGCTCCCCTTCGAGCCGATGCTACTGAAGGGGGCCCATGAACCTGGCTGCCCTATTCAGGGCCAGTTCAAGGCGAAATGAACGTTCGCAGAAACCCTATCCTAGAAATCATTGTGATTCTTCTCATTGCCTTTGAAATTCTCTCAGAGTTTATGCGGCACTGAAGCGCAGAGGAAATTTAAAGTGAAGAAGTTATGAATGCCTTGCGAACCCAGCCCATTGAGCGGACCATAAAAAGACAACGAGGTTAACGCCATGGACACTGGATTTTCCAAAGACACGCGCATTTTGATCATCGATGACTCGGTAACTTTCCGAAAAATGCTCTACAAGATTCTCGAGAGTCAAGGGTTCACCAGCCTCCAAGAAGCCTCGAATGGCGAGGAAGCCTGGGAAAAAATCTGTCACGACAACCAACCCTATGGGCTCGTCCTTTGTGATATTCATATGCCGAAAATCAACGGTCTCGAATTCTTGAAGAAACTCAGAAGTGATGACCGATTCAAGAACTTGCCGCTCATTCTCGTCACGTCAGAGCGCGATAAGAAAATGATGGCTGAAGGCGTTCTTGCGGGTGCATCGCACTACCTGACGAAGCCAATCACCGAAGAAAATCTCTTTCAACGCATGGTCTATGTAGCGAAGAAGACTGCCAAGACTTAAACCTCTGCACCCTTCCTTCCTTCCCATTTAGCCAACCCGATGAACAGCCACACCTGTCGACCTTCTAGACAGGTGTGCCAGAAAACGAACACCCTCCCACGCGCACCCACTGGAGCTGCCGCTCGCTAAAATATTGATATAATTACGCTTTGCTTATTCTCCGGACTTGGCACCGCCCTTGCTTTTATTCAAGGCAAGACAGCGAGTGAAAAGGACTCCTGCAACACAATTCACAAGTTCCGGCCGGAGGGTCACCCCCCCTACCCCCTACCCCCCCGACTTTTCGGCCGGTCCCTTTTCTACCAGGAGCGGGTCTCATCCCCCTACCCCCCAAAAAAATGGGGCCCGCTCCCCCCTCGTCTTTTTAAAGAAAAAAAAAGGCCCACTCAGGAGCTCCTGAGTGGGCCTTTTCGTTTTAGATAAAGCAAGATCAGTCGACTTTAACCTTGCCGCTCCGAAGGTCAGCAGCAGTCACCACATCAGGCGCCTTCAAGCTTCCATCGAAGAAACCTTTCACTGCTTTGTGCTCCAGCACGTCGGCCTTTGCTACTTGAGTCCGGATTCCGCTCAAAGTGCGGAACGGCCAACTTTTTTGGAAAAGATTCACAAGCCACTTAGGAACCGACCCCTGTGGATCGAGGTGAATTTCCACGACGACGCGTGTCTTTGCCCCGCCCTCTTCTTGGGTCAGAACGTAGCGACTCTTGATGAGCTTGCCGCGCACATACTTGGAGTCTTCAGGCTTAAGAGGATCTTCGACGGACAAGAAAAAAATCCGCATTTCTTTTTTGAGACGATCCATCTCGGTCCAAGCATGGAAAACGAAATCGCGATCTTTCATGATCAACGGAGGAGTCTCGGTCCGATTGTACTCGATGCGCTCAAGCGGGCTGATCAAACGAATGTTCTCGGCCTTCGCTGCTTTGTGAACCCATTCCGTTTTCCGCGACGTATCTGCCATCACGGTTGCGACTTTGCCAATCGGAGCGTCAACGAGTGCTTCGCCTTTCCAGGCTACTAAGGGACTGCCCTCGACTTGGCTTCTCCAAGTCTTGATCCCCTCATTTTCACCCTGGAATTCCCACTTTGTTCCTTCGAACGTCAGAGGATCCGTTTTGAGGGATTCGGGAGGAAGCGGAGGGAGATTATCCGCCGCACGAAGACTCGAAACAGATGCAAGCACCCCCGTGATGACCACTGCGAGCGCCAAACTATTGACCAGCTTTGAGCAGATTTTCTTCATAAGTGCTTCAAGAATTAGCGAGGATCCGAACCTCCGACAACTCTTTTGTTTTCTTTGTGGCCCCGCGCGAGCAACCCCCTTAGAATCAGAGAACATGGACAAGTCTAAGAAGCTCGACCTCTTGAAGCGTTCACTCGGCCTCAAGCACAAACTGAAAGTGCATGAGAGCACGAAGGCCCCCGACTCTCACGACGAAATGGCGAAGATGC
Organism: Bacteriovoracaceae bacterium; assembly: GCA_947500275.1. Classification (GTDB taxonomy): domain Bacteria; phylum Bdellovibrionota; class UBA1018; order UBA1018; family UBA1018; genus CANMSW01. Next base: position 23,806 of record CANMSW010000003.1, read on the forward strand.
TCGTCGCGAAATGGGATTTCGAGGACGAAATCTCGGCCATCGAGGGTCTTCTTCAAGAGTCCCGAGGCGAAAGCATCCGTCAGAAGCGCGACCAAATCCTGAAGGAACTCGCTGCAGGCGGGACCCTCAGCAAGAACAAAGAAGATGCAATCGAGGAGTCGGAAGACGCCCGGGGCAACGGACGCGGCTAATTCCTAAACTCCCTCTCAAGGCCATTCTTGCGAATGCCCAACCTTCGTGGCATGTTGCCCTTCCATTTCACTCAAACTTCTTGAGTACCATGACGCGCATTGTCCTTTGCGGGTCGAGGTTCTACTCAGCGCTTGGAGTTCAAATCCTCGAGAGGATCTGCCACTCCTTCAAACGCGACTAGAACCACGCACCCTCCTCGACCCAATGCGAAGCCGTGATTGAATGGAACCTTGAGGCTTCAGTAAGGCCTGAGGAATAGCGCCTAAGGCAAAGAGGCTAAGGCACAGCGCCTCAGCAACTTGTTCCGCGCGGTTGTATATCAAAGGGGAATAGCACTCATGCATGATTTACAGACTTGGACGCAATTCACGCTCATCGCGTCCGTATTTGGCCTCGGTGTGGCCGTTTTCTTCTACCTCCGTATCGCGAGCCTCCCTGAAGGCAACGAAACGATGGCTCGCATCGCCGGTTATATCCGCGAAGGCGCCATGGCATTCTTGATGGCCGAGTACAAAGTGCTCGCTGTCTATGCGATCTCGGTTTTTGCTCTTCTTTCCTACGCTCTGGGCGTCACGGCCGGTGTCTGGTTCCTGGTCGGAGCAGTCCTTTCCCTCTTAGCAGGCTTCGTCGGCATGAAGGCCGCGACGCTCGCCAACGTCCGCACTGCCGAAGCAGCCCGAAGCGGTTCGAAAGCCAACGCGCTGGTCACAGCACTGGACGGTGGCGCAGTGATGGGCCTCTGTGTTGCAGCGCTCAGTTTGATCGGCCTCTATGCCGTTTATCACGTTTACAATGGCCAGCCAGAACTCGGCACGATGCTCCACTCGTTCGCAGTCGGCGCGTCTTCGATCGCCCTCTTCGCTCGCATTGGTGGCGGCATTTACACCAAGGCTGCTGACGTCGGCGCAGACATCGCTGGCAAAGTGCTCGAGAACATCCCTGAAGATGACCCACGGAACCCAGGCGTTGTCGCCGACAACGTGGGAGATAACGTGGGTGATGTTGCCGGAATGGGTGCCGACATTTACGAGTCACTCGTTGCTGCAATCGTCGCAACGATGGCCATCGGCTTAACTGCAGATCCTACAGCCCTTTCATCCCTGGTGACGGATGCATCGCGCCTCACCGATGATATCAAAGCAACCGCAGTCGCTTTGCCCCTCATCCTCGCGGGCATTGGCTTGGCGGTTTCGATTTTGGGTATTTTCATCACGCGAATGATGAAGAACTCCGCGCCTTCCACTGTACTTCGTGCGGCGATGGTTCTTCCTCCGGTGATCTTAGTCATCCTCACTTACTTCATTTTGCCTTTGTTCGGCGTGAAGCAGTCGGTCACCGTCGCTCTTGCGGGCGGCGCAATTGGTGGCGCTTTGATCGGACTTCTGACCGAATACTACACAGGCCATTACAAGCCCGTGAAGTCGGTTGCTGAATCCGCAAAAACGGGCGCAGGCACGAACGTCATCCAAGGGATGGCAGTCGGCATGGAATCGGTTTTCGTCTGTTTGCTCTTGATCGCCGGCGTGGCATTCCTCGCTAATTTTGCGATGGCAGAGCTCGGGATGTACGGCATTGGCCTTTCCGCAGTCGGAATGCTTGCCGGTACCGCAATCGTGATGACTGTCGATGCTTACGGCCCAGTCGCTGATAACGCTGGCGGGATTGCTGAAATGAGCGGTCTCCCACCGCAAGTTCGTGAGATCACCGACGAGCTCGATGCCGTTGGAAACACCACGGCTGCTATCGGTAAAGGCTTCGCAATCGGCTCGGCTACTCTGACTGTGATGGCACTTTTCTCGGCTTACGGCCTAGAAGTGAATCACGCTCGTGAAGCAGCGGGAATGGAGCCCATGAACTTGGCTTTGACCGAACCGAAGATCTTAATCGGTCTTTTAATCGGAGCGGTCCTGCCGTTCATCGTGGGTGCTTCCACAATGACTGCTGTGGGTAAAGCAGCGGGCGCGATCGTGAACGAAATCAAACGCCAATTCGATACCATCCCAGGACTTCGCGAAGGGAAAGCTGATCCACAACCAAAAGCAATTGTGGGAATTGCTACCCAGGCCGCTCTTTCCCAAATGATTCTTCCGGGCGTTGTGGCCGTCGCAGGCCCAGTGATCGTCGGATTCGTGATGGGTCCAGCGGCTCTTGCGGGAACGCTTGCGGGTGCGTTGGCAGTCGGCGCTTCGATGTCGCTGTTTATGGCGAATGCCGGCGGAGCATGGGATAACGCCAAGAAGTATATCGAAAAAGGCGGAATCCCAGGACACCTGAAGAAGTCGGACACTCACAAAGCTGCCGTCATCGGCGACACTGTGGGCGATCCATTTAAAGACACCTCGGGCCCAGGCGTTGCAATTCTCATCAAAGTCATGAGCGTGGTTTCGCTCCTGATTGCTCAGTTGATCGCTACGTTCTGATTCGAAAGGTCATCTAGAAAAAAACCCCTCGTCGGCTCTCGGGCTACGGGGGGTTTTTTATTGAATGGCGCGAGCAATGAGATCGGACGGAACCTGAGGTTTTGGGATCCGCAGAATCTTGGTCGTCGAACCCGGAGCCCGCACTTCCAGACCCTCAAACCAATTCCGGACGTCTTGATCCAGGCCCAAACCCAGCATGTAGTTATAAAGGGCTTTTCGCAGTCCGACCCCTAAAGTGTCATGATCGACGCCAGTCGGATCGGTGAACTGCAAATCGTTCTGCGCGAACGAAATCTGCGTGGAATCGTTTCCGCCGGTGATCTGAATTCCAAACTTCGCAGGATCCCGCCCAATGGGGCTGTGGATCGTTGCCGAAAACCGATGCCAATAAGCGGATTGAATACAACCCGCTTCAAAGAGTTGCCGTACTCGCTCCAAGGCATCGATCGTTTCTTGAACGGTCTGAGTCGGAAACCCGTACATCAGATAGGCATGGACCATCACGCCTGAGTCCGTCAGGGCTTTCGTGACGCGGGCGACCTGCTCCACGGTCACGCCCTTATTCATAAGCTGGAGCAAACGGTCCGAGGCCACTTCTAGACCTCCACTCACCGCTACACAGCCCGCACGAGACATCAACGATGCCAACTCCGGGGTGAAGGTTTTTTCAAACCGAACATTACCCCACCAAGTCGCAGTGACGCTCCGACGGAGTAACTCCTCCGATATCGCGCGCAGCGCTGCGGGAGGAGCGGCCTCATCCACAAAGTGAAAACCGCTTTGGCCGGTCTCGTTGATCAAGCTCTCCATGCGATCGACGATGAGCTTCCCAGGAGCTCCATCATACCGACCAATATAATCGAGCGTCACATCACAGAAGTTGCACTTCTTCCAATAGCATCCATGGGCGAGTGTGAGCTTATTCCAACGACCATCCGACCACACCCGATGCATCGGATTCAGCATTTCAAGAATCGACAAATACCGATCAAGCTTCAATCCATCGTAAGTCGGGGTCCCCACATCCTTATGAGGGATGTCGTGCTCGGCGCCTGAGTTCGCATAAACGACGCGACCATCGATCCGAAGAAAAGTGCGAAGCAATCCACTCGCTGTGCGTTTGCCGGCCAAGTAATCGAGCAAACACAGAAACGGCCGTTCACCATCATCGAGAGGAATGAAATCAAAGTAGTCAAAAACCCGGGGGTCTTTCAGCGATCGCAGTTCCGTATTTGCGTAACCCCCGCCAAAGATAATCTTGATATTAGGCCTCACGCGGCGTGCAGTTTTCGCAATACGGAACGCCCCATAAACGTTGCCTGGAAAAGGAGCTGTTAACCCAAGAACGTCAGGCTGGTTGCGCTCGATCAGCTCTCGAACAAGCTCATCAAGAAATTCGTCGACGAGCGTCTCGGGACCGTTTAGGCGCTCTAGCAAAGGATCGAACGTAGGTTGACTGCCTGCAAGCTTCTCGGCGTAACGGGAAAGTCCGAAGTCAGAGTCGATCCCTTCTCGAATAATATCACTTAAGTCGTCGATATAGAGTGAGGCTAGAAACTTGGCTCGATCCTGCGAACCTAAACTCCCGAATGCCCAGGATAGCCCCTCATGGTCTTCTGGCTCCCCCCCGAACAGCTGGGCCTCAAGCCCCTGGTACTCCTTCAGCGCTTGAAAGCGTGGGCCCTCGGGCAAAAACTCGCGTGACGTAATCTTGAGCGCAAGCGTTGGGTCACGGCCCTGCAGAAACCGGACGGCCGCATCGACTGTGGATGCATATCGATCGAATTCCTTCAAAAACCAACGAACCGACTTCGAGCTCGACTTCTGCCCGTTCAACGTCCGATCAAGTTCCCCACGAATCCGATTCAAGCCCTCGCGGGAGAGCAGTTTCAACATGAGTTCCAACGAAAGATCGCTCTGCTGGCAAGTCACGCCTTGGGCGCGGAGAAACCCCGTGAGGTAAGCCGTGGCCGGGTACGGGGTATTGAGCTGCGTCAGGGGTGGGGTCAACAAAAGGACGCGCAAACTCGAGCCACTTGAGGCCAGTTCGGGCTTAATCAGGTTCCGAGGGGATTGAGTCGAATACTCCTTCATGCGCCCCAGGGACTTAGCGGGGATAACGCCCCGTGTCTACATGGGATTTTTCCGTTCCTCTCCTCGCCCCCCTTGCCGCTCGCACGTGCCGCAGTTAGTTTCTAAGCGTCTGATTTTACTTCGAAAGAACACCCCTATGGCTAGACGTCTTTTCCCGATCCTGATGAACCTTGAACCCCGTGTCCGCCGCCTGCGCCGCAAGGACGGTGAAGCCCGCTTCCTAGCTGGTCGAAACACCCGTCTCTATGAGCTCGGCCGGGTGATCCGGATCGCCCTCGAATTCATCCGGGGCTTCCGTGCCCTGCACTTCGTCGGCCCGTGTGTGACCCTCTTTGGATCGGCGCGGATCAACGCCTCCCACCCCTGGTGCGAACAGTCTCGAGAAATGGGCAAGAAGCTATCGGAGATGGGCTTCACAGTCGTCACGGGCGGAGGACCGGGAATCATGCAGGCTGCCAACCAGGGTGCCTTTGAGGCGGGCGGCACCTCGATCGGCTGCAATATCATCCTCCCCCACGAGCAGCGTTCGAACCCGTACTTGGATAAAGTCGTCACTTTCTATTACTTCTTTGTCCGCAAAGTGATGCTTGTGAAATACTCGTATGCTTTTGTGATCTTCCCTGGCGGTTTCGGAACACTCGACGAAATGATGGAAGCCATCACCTTGATTCAGACGGGAAAACTCTATGATTTCCCAGTGATTTTAATAGGGAAGAGCTACTGGAAAGGCCTGATCGACTGGCTGAAAGAATCCCCTCTCAAATACGGAACCATTGCAGCCGACGATCTTAACTTATTGCACTTAACCGACGACCTCGATGAAGCGGCAGCCATCATCCGGAACCTTGCCGGTGATATTGGCTTAAAACTCACACCGCCTCCGCCCCGAAGCAAATGAGATTGCCTTGATAGGCCCCCGTGACCACTTGATATAATCTGGTTCAACGAATCCACCGGTTCTTCTCCCCTCGTCACCCCTGAATTGAGAGTAAAAGGGGTCAAGGAGAAGCACTTATGAAACGCCTCTTTCCCTCCGCGCTATGGACCAGCCTTGCCCTGTTTTTATCCTCCCCTTCCCTCTGGAGTGCCGAACCTGACGTCCTTCCGCTTCCGGCCGGAAAGGGCTCCTGGGTTAACGTCCATTTCCAGGCAAGCCCTGAATCGACTCCAGGAAAAATGCTCATCGCCGAGCTCCTCGTCACTGACTCGACGGGAGAAATGCCCATCAACTCGATCGCTATTGAAGCAAGTCCGCACTTCACCCAGAGCAGCCCGCCGACGCTCTCCCCAAGCGGCCACTCGGTCGAGTTCAAAAGTCAGAAGGGAACTCATCCTGTGTTTGTTCCCGCCGATGCAGATGCATTAGTCCTTGAAGCCATCCTATTTGGGGTCGCCGATCGCAAACTGGTTCTCCATTATGGCATCACAGCGAGCGAACTCTCCGATTCGAACTCACCGCAGACTCTCCAAAAACGAATCGAAGTCGATCATGCGAACCGAGCCGAGTTCGCTCGAGTGCGTATTCCGATTCTTCGTATTGAGTCCGAAAGTGAATGAGTCACTTGCAGTCCTCTTGGAATTTGAATCCGCTTCAACTGACCAGAACGCCAGCGACACTGAGGGCAGCCCGACTTTGAAAGCCCCCTTTATTCATCTTTAATAAAATCTTAAAGATTTCTAACATCATGAATTTCATCGGCAATTTAAAAATAAGTGATATTTATCACTTTGCACATCAATTAACGCCCGTTATCCTTTTCAGATGGGTGGCCGTGTTAACCTCGCCTGAGAAGTACGCTTGCCCAAAAGTACGTTCAGCAGAGAGAAGCTTCCTTTTCTCGACTGGGTTGGATCAGCAGTAGCATTGCACAGAGGAGTGTAACTACACATGTCGACCTCATTACCAAAGCCCGCAGTCCTCATCGTCGACGAATCTGCAGAGATTCGAGAGAACGCATCCAAGTCGATCAAAGCCATCGCCCCGGAATCGAAGATTCTGGAAGTCGCATCCATCAAGGACATGATGGCGAAATGCGCAAACCAGAAGTTCGACTTGATTATTGCAGATACTCGAGTAGCGATGGTCGCGGGTACCGGAATCGTGCAATACATCGGCAAAATCCCTGCTGAATTCCAACCACCAGCTGCGTTTATTGTCTCGAATACGGTCGATGATTTCGAACTCATGACCGAACTTCCGAGCGCAACCCTCTTCAAGCTTCCACTGGACGTAGCCCTCTTCGAAAAAAACTTCCG
>CANMSW010000004.1 GCA_947500275.1 Bacteriovoracaceae bacterium
CCCCGTCGTTGAGACGTACAGCCGTAAGTTTGGAAAAACGACTTTCCGCGTGACCGTTTTTTTTGGGGAAGTCGGCCTTCTCCATGACAGCAGTGCCTTCCACCGGTTCTGGGAGAAAGCGCTCGAACAAAACGCGGTCGTGATCTACCAGGGGCACGCTGGGGTAGGAAAAAACCTGCACCTCGGTAAAATTGAGTCGTCCATGGGACGAAACATCACGCTTCCAGCCGACAAGTATCAGCTCCTGATATTAGAGGCTTGTGTCAGTTACAGCTATTACCCTCGCATGTATTTTGCCCGGAAGAAAACCGCAGCCGATCCTGCGGGCACCCGCAATCTGGACATCCTGGCTAATGGTGCCGAGTCCCTGTTCGGGAGTAACGAGATTTACTCGGTAGCGGTGATGCGAATGCTGGAAGAGTGGGCTGCAGGCGTCCACACCTGGAGCTACCAGGAGCTCGTTCGCAACGGCCGCAAGGACTTCCTGTACGGGATAACAGGAGATGAAGACAATCCGACATCCCCCCCACTCGCACCCTAGTCATCCCATCAGAGGATGGCGTCACCAGAGGGTTCGGAAATAGAGGAGCTTAAAGTACTCTGTCAGCGTTATCCGAATCCCCTGAAGATCAGTCATCCATTCCTGCTTTGAGTAAGGATCCTGAAAAATAGAAAGGGTCTCGATCGCGAGAGGCAATTTATCCCGAGAAATGACTCGCTCAAAAATATAGCGGGCTCGGGACATATGGTAACTCGAAGTCATCAGAAGAATTCTCTTCCAAGAATTTTTCCGGGCATGTTGGACGAGCCATTCAGCATTTCCGACTGTATCGCCACTTTCTGTTTCAAGGACGACGGTTTCACGTTGCAGCACAGGCGCAATGCCTCGTCTCACTTGGGACTCCAGCGTCGCCCAACCGGACTTCGGCCCCATCCCTGACACGTAGAACACCGGAACCCTGCGAGCCTTTTCGGGCTCACGCGCATCTTCCCAGTATCGATACCAGATATCACCGCCCGCCGCGATGCGCCCGCGCCCCCCTGCCAGAACGACCAAGGCATCCACTTGCGGCAACGTCGCGCCATCACAAGTATCCAAATCCTCGTAGAGCACCGAAGCGTTCATCATCGCGAGGACCAAAAAGCCCACTACAAAACCGATCAGCGCCGCAAAAAAAACAGCCGCGCCCCTCCAGCGAAAAGATCGCCTTGAGAAGGAGCTCGGCTGAGATTCATTCGTGTATTTCGAATTCAAGCGGGAGGTTCCCGTTCTCTCGACCGTTTATCCTTCCACTCGCGCGATCGCCTCGACTTCAACCAGCACATCCTTCGGCAAACGAGCCACTTCGATGGTCGAGCGCGCGGGCGGGTTTTCACGGAAGTAAGTGCCGTAGATCTCGTTCACCTTCGGAAAGTCACCCATCGACTTCAGAAAGATCGTGGTCTTCACGACGGACGCACAGCTTGCACCGCCCGCCACGAGTACGGCTTTCAAGTTTTCCATCACTTGCTTGGTCTGCCCTTCGACATCGGATGCATGGATCTGGCCATCTTTCGGATCGATCGCAATCTGCCCGGAGCAAAAGAGCCAATCCCCCATTTGAACCGCTTGGCTATAAGGGCCAATCGGCTGAGGAGCATTCTGAGTGAGGATGGTTTTACGATTTGAATTAGGCATTAGGTTGTACCTCCGAGCCTTTACGACGATTTTGAATTTCCATTGCAGTGATCGCAGCCATATTTACGACTTCGTTCACATCGCTGTTCTGCTGAAGAACGAAAATAGGCTTATTCATTCCGACCAGGATGGGTCCAATGGCGTCGGCCATCCCCAGCTTCGAGATCAGTTTGTAAGCAATATTCCCCGCTTCGAGATTCGGGAAAATGAGGACGTTCGCGTCGCCCGGGACTCGATTGAAAGGGAAGCTTTCTTTCGAAATTTCCGCACTCAGCGCCGTATCTGCCTGCATTTCCCCATCGATGATCAACTTTGGATCAAGCTTGCGCGCAATATCCATCGCGCGGCGAACCTTCACCGCACTCTCGTGATCACTCGATCCGAAGTTCGAGAAGGAAAGCATCGCAACCTTCGGATCACGTCCCAAGAAGCTCTTGGCTACTGAAGCAGTCTGAATTGCGATATCAGCGAGTTCTTCGGCACTTGGATTGATATTTACGGTGGTGTCAGCGAAGAACAGTAATCGGTTCTTGAAGACCATCATGTAAATACCAGCCAAGCGGGACCCCGGCTTCACACCTACTGCATGAATCGCCGGACGGAGCGTCTCCGGATAGCTCTGGGAGATCCCGTTCAAGAGCCCATCCGCATGCCCCATTTCGACCATCATGGCGCCGAAATAGTTCGATTGCTTGGCAAGGTTTCTCGCCACGGCCATCGTCACACCCTTGCGTCCACGCTTTTCACACAGAGCTTTGACGTATTGCTCCAAGTGAGGACTCGAGGACGGACGAATGATTTTCACATCTTTCAAATCGTCTTCGAGCCCGAGCTCTTTCATCCGGTGATGAATGTGCTCCTCATTCCCCAGAAGAATGGGATCAGCAATCCCTTCTTCACGGATCGCCCGCGCGGCACGAAGGATTTTCGGATGATCACCTTCCGGGAAAACAATCGTTGGGCGCTGTCCGTCGGACTGCACACGACGTTTAATTCCGCGCATCACCGTGTAGCTTGAACCCAAAAGCGTCTCAAGGCGATCGCGGTACTGAGCAATGTCGATTTTCTTGCGCGCGACGCCCGTTTTCATTGCCGCTTCAGCGACGGCGGTGGCGACCCACAAAAGAGCGCGGCGATCGAAAGGCTTAGGAATGAGATAGTCGCGTCCGAAACGGAAGCGCTGACCGCCGTAGGCGCGCGATACACTCTCGGGTACATCTTCCTTCGCAAGCTGAGCCAGCGCTCGAACCGCTGCCATCTTCATCTCTTCGTTGATCGCCATCGACAAAGTGTCGAGTGCTCCACGGAAAATGAATGGAAACCCCAGAACGTTGTTCACCTGGTTCGGATAGTCCGAGCGACCCGTCGCCATAATGGCATCCGGGCGCACTTTCAGAACTTCTTCCGGCAAAACTTCCGGGTCCGGATTCGCCATAGCAAAGACGATCGGGTCTTTGGCCATCTTTGCGACCATCTCGGCGGTGATCCCGTCTTTGACAGAAACCCCAACGAAAGCGTCCGCGCCTTCGAGCGCCTCACCCACGGTGCGGGTACGCGTGTCAGAAGCGAAGCGCTCCTTATAGGGATTCATCCCCTCTTTGCGTCCTTTGTAGATCACGCCTTTCGAATCGGTCATGATGATATTCTCGAGCTTCACGCCCAAGTTCACATAGAGATTCGCACAGGCGATCGCAGCGGCACCGCCTCCGCAGACCACCACTCGGACTTTCGAAATGTCTTTCCCGACGATTTCGAGGGCGTTCAAAAACGCCGCCCCGCTGATCACGGCTGTGCCGTGCTGATCGTCGTGGAAAACTGGAATTTTCAGACGTTTTTTGAGTTCTTCTTCAATATAGAAACACTCAGGAGCTTTAATATCTTCGAGGTTAATCCCCCCGAACGTAGGCTCGAGCATCTCGCAAGCGCGAATGACGTCGTCCGGATTTTTGGCATTCAATTCGATGTCGAACACATCGATGTCAGCGAACTTCTTAAAAAGAACGCCCTTACCTTCCATGACAGGCTTCGAAGCGGCAGGTCCAATATCCCCGAGACCTAGAACGGCTGTTCCGTTTGAGACGACTGCGACCAGATTTCCCTTCGCGGTGTACTCGTAGATCAACTCTTCTTTCTCAGCGATCATGCGGCAGGGTTCTGCAACCCCTGGCGAATAGGCGAGAGAGAGATCTTGTTGGGTGGCGACAGGCTTCGAGGGAACGACTTCGATTTTCCCTTTGCGCCCGCGGGAGTGGTACTCGAGAGACTCTTGGTAGATGGACATAGAAAAGGAACCTACACCCGTCCCTAAACCCCGGAAAACCGAAAAAATTTCTGGGCACTCGGAAGGCCTGTGGCAGACTATTCTAGTCATGCTTCGAACCGGAACCTGCTCCAAAGCACTTTTGCTGTTTTTAGCCTGTTTTTCCGCCCTTGGGGTGGGACGAGACGCGTGGGCTGACCCCCTTTATTCGTCCGGACAGGCCGCTTGGGAGCTTCGCCCCCAAAAAGAAGGCATTCTTTCGATCGAACCCCGATTTACCGTCTTCAGCACTAACTCGAACTATGACTCCACGGGCCTGGGGGCTGCGGTCACGGACCTCAACAGCTGGAGCCGCCTTCAAGGCGAAGCCGCCATTCGATACGGACTGAACGAGCGTGTCACCCTGTTAGGGCGGGTCACTTGGAGTCTTGTCCAATCCGACCACACGACCACCACCTACAGTGGAACTGCGTTCGGGTTTGGTGATCAGACGGTCGGACTGAGCTACCGGGTTCTCCAAACCCGCGGTACCGCACTCGCTCCTCACCAAAAAATGCGGCTGGACCTTCAACTTCTGGGCGACATCCCCACTTATTCCAATCCAATGACCGCCGAGAACCAGCCCCCTTTCCTTGGGAACGGAAGCCTCGACATCACCGCAGGTCCGCTTCTGACCTGGACAGTGAACGGGAGTGAAAACGAAAGCCTAAACCTGATCGGGAGCTTCGGGTACACTTTCCGGACCGGCGGGTACTCCATGGCACTCCCATGGGCGATAGGTCTGCGACGCGAAGTGATGAATGACTCTGGCTTTCAATTCTCCCTCCTTGGGCGCGGTCATATCTCTTTACAGACGGATGCTCGAACCCTGACGGGTGATACTCTCAGCTCGGCAAACGGCGCAGGTGGAAGTGCCGCCATCAATGCGATCAACCCGATGCTGGTCGAAGCCGAAGCTGAGGCCGGGTTTCGGCTTTCCCCAGCTTTCGCTGTGAGCGCATTTGCGGGTATCCCCATCGCTGGACAAAACATCCCAAGCGGAGTCCGAGCGGGCCTCCACCTCTCAGTAGACCTGGGTCATACTCAACGGAAGCGTCCCGATCAGATTTCGAACCGCGATTATGGCCGCGGTAACCAAGGATTTGTCACCTACGGGCTCGAGGCGAAGGTCTTGCGGGCCAACGACCGCTTGAATCTCGTGAAAATCGACAAAGGTACGAATGACGGGATCGTGATGGGCCAGAGTTTCGATATCTTCCCCATCCTCTCAAATGGAAAGGTCGGAGAAGCGATCGCTCGCGCCCAGGTCACGGCAGTTCGTGCTCAAGAGGCTGCGCTTTCGGTCACCGAATACTTCCGTGAAGTCCTCATCGACGAAGGATTCATCGCACGTTTGGCGATGCCTTAGACCAAGAAATGATGGTCTCCGTCAGATTGACTCAACCCAGAATCTAGCCGAGGGCAGGGCAGCTTCTCAGGGGTAAAGCTGGCTTTTTCGGCTTCGAAGCACTCTGGGGACGGAGCACCTCGCTGCGAAGCGTGGGCGCGGTTCCTCGGGATCGCTGGAGGTTGTCGTCCGCGTGCATCGGGTGGAGCCAGAAATAGCGCGCTCGAGGTACGTGCCTTTTGAACTGGATCGCGCTTGCGCTCCCTCACTCCAACGACCGCCGAGGCCCCGCACCCCCGCTTCGGAGTGAGGGCTCGCTGTGCCCCAGGCCTCCCCCCTCGGCGGCTGTCTTTGAGCGGTGATTTTTCATGAAGCGGTTCTGTCTCATCGGGTGAAGAGGCCTCTAGCGCCATGGAGGGCGCAGCCCCGAAGGGGAGCAAGGAATCCATGGATGGATGTGCCTCGCCGCCCGAAGGGACAGAGCTGATTCATGAAGCTCGGGGAAGCTCGGGGGACGGAGTAAGACGATCCGTATTGACTCAGCTGCAGGTGTCCTATCGGACACGGGTTGCACACTGCGCCAATCTGTTTAAACTAAATTAGGTGACCCACTTTGAATCCAAGGGTCCACACCGAGGGGGAAAGACATGAATCGTAAAGGAACGTTCCTGGGTTGGGCTACGGCCGGGCTCATTGCTTCAAGTTTAATGGCGCCATTTCAAGCGCGAGCAGAGAAATTTACAAACCAGTTCATCGAGTTCGAGAAGCCAGCGAACTGGAATTGTGTCCTGGAGGGGGCCGAATTCGTCTGTCAGAGCAACGACCCCGCAAAAAAGAAAGAGGCGATCATTGTCTTTGCCGCCAAACTCAAAGGCGACCAAGACAACCTCAAACAATACTTGGATTACCTGAACACGCCGAAGTCCTATCAGAGCGTGACGGGAAAAGCGGTCGTCTCCGAAAAGAAGATCGCGAAAAACACGAATATCAAAGAGCATCCCTGGGTCGATGCTTTACACTTTGAATCCGAAATCCCTGGGTTCTACACCCGCTACTTCGCTACCATTTACGAAGACATTGGCGTGCTCGTCACTTACTCAGTCTCGAAGAATCAATATCAAGACTACACCAAACTCTTTGAGCCGATGGTCAACACGCTCCGGGTCTTCAGGAAAAAAGGCCCGATCAACGTCGTAGGCGGACCTTCGAACGGACTACCGCAAGTCAACGTAGGCCAACACATGGGCGGCGGGGATCCGCTCTTCCCAGATCAACCTGCGGCACCTGCTGAAAAAACGGCTAGCAAGGGATCTGGACAGGACGACGGAAGTCCGCTCCTTCTCCTGATCGCGGCAGGAGCTGCTATCGGCATCTTCCTGTTCTTGAAAAAGCGCAAACAGGGTTAAGCAATCACGTCTTAAAAAAGGTTTTTCCCTTGGAGCGGGCTTCGGGATTCACACCGAAGCCCGTTTCATTTGTGAGCCGTCGCTCTTCACTTCAATCCGAGCGCTGCTTTCACTTTCCGAGAAGGCTTCGGCCCCAAGAAAACCACCGACTGAGCCGTCTCATCCCGGAATAATTGGCGAGCCATGCGGCGTACATCCTCTGCCGTGACTTGCTCAACTTCTCGGATGACTTCCTCAATCGGCACATAGCGCCCGAAAACCAAATGATTCCGAGCAAGGCTCGTCATGCGTGACTCCATCGAGTCCGCCGATAGGAGAATTGAACCCTTCAAGTTGTCACGGATCATTGCAAGCTCGTCCTCGGTCAGAAGATCGGTAGCCAGCTTCTGAGCGTTAGCCCGGATCAGCTCCAAACAAAGCGGAACCTGTTCCATGCCAGTGGCGGCATAGACACTGAAAAGCCCCGTGTCTTGAAAGGGAGAGAGGGAAGAGTACACAGTATACGCGAGTCCATTTTTTTCTCGAATCTCCTGGAAAAGCGATGAACTCATTCCGCCGCCCAAATGGATGTTCAGGAGAAAGGCCGCGAATCGGTCACGAGAATCATTTCTGGGCCCCTCCACACCCCACACCAAGTGAACTTGCTCGGCGTGAGAGCTGACTTCCCACCACCGCCCGGCGCGCCACTCGGGACGCGCCATTTTCTTCGAAGCTTTCACATCTCGCACTGGGCGCCCCGGCCACTCTTGATCTCGACCAAGCGGCGCCAAAGCTTTCCGAACCTCTGCGTGCGACAAGTCTCCGGCGACGGTGAAAACCATGGTTTCGGGTCGATAGTGCTTTTGAAAATACCCCAGAACGGTCGAACGTTTGAGTCCTCGAATCGCTTTCTCGGTCCCTAAGATCGTTCGACCTAGGGCGTGCTCCGGAAAAACGCGCTCGAAAAACAAATCGTGCACGAGCTCCTCGGGGGATTCCTCGACCATCGCGATCTCTTGGAGAATGACGCCGCGCTCGCGCTCCATCTCAGGCTTCTCGAAAGTCGACTCCAGGAGCACCTCTGAGAGAATCTGACTGGCTAGCTGCTGATCGCGATTCAACAAAGTGATATGGAAACAAGTTTGGTCACGGGAAGTAAAGGCATTGAACTCTCCCCCCACTCGGTCCACGGTCCGCGCGATTTCAAGCGCCGAGCGTTTCCGAGTCCCCTTAAACAGCATGTGCTCCAAGAAGTGGGACACCCCATGCTCCTGGATCCGCTCGTGACGACTCCCTCGATCCACCCAGGCTCCGATACTGAGGGTCTGAAACCCTGGATGACTCTCCGTGAGTAGCGTCAGGCCATTCGGATACACCGTTTTTCCAAAAATGGGCTTTCGCCCCCCCTTGAGTGCTTTTCGAGTAACTTTCATGACCATTTTCCCCCAATCGAAGAGTCCCGAGTGGGACAGGAGGTTGAGTCCGTCCCCATTTGAGTATAGTTAAACCTTTCATGAAGCGGAAACGAACGGTTTCTTCAAGCCAGCCTGAAGATCCCACTTCGCCCGAATTGCGAAGCAAGGCCGAAGCTCGTCCAGTGGAAGCGGCTTCAGAGCGAAAAAAGACCGCTCGAACAAAAAAAACCGAAAAAACTGGGGCCCTAAAAAATCCGATCGTCCTGCCAGCCGAGAACGAGGAGGAGCAGACTGATGTGCTCCCGGCTGATCCGGACTCAGAAATTGAAGCCGAAATCGAAGCAGAAGAAGTCCGCGAGCCCTCGAGCCTCCTTCCTGCAGCCATCCATGGAGAAGTCGAACTTGCCGAGGAGGACCTGGGTCCTGGGCGCAGGGCGCTCTCCGTCACCGACCCTCTCCGACGCTACATGGAAGAAGTGAAGCGTTACCCGCTCCTTCCGCCCGAAGAGGAGTTCAAACTCGCTCGGCAGATGCGAGAGAATGGCAATCTGAACGCGGCAAAAGCTCTCGTTTCAGCCAATCTCAGACTCGTCGTCAAGATCGCTTACGAGTACCGCAGCTATACGACGAATCTGCTCGATTTGATCCAGGAAGGAAACGTGGGCCTCATGAAGGCAGTTTCCAAGTTCGACCCCACAAAAGGGGCTCGGTTGGGCTACTATGCGTCCTGGTGGATCCGCTCTTACATCCTCAAGTACCTGCTCGAAAATTTCCGACTCGTCCGGCTCGGGACCACGCAGTCGCAAAAGAAGCTTTTTTACCATTTGATGCGAGAAAAAGAGCGCCTCGAGGCCCAGGGTCTCGTTGCAGCACCTAAATTGCTCGCCGACCGCTTGAACGTCCGGGAGAAAGACGTCATCGAAATGGAACAGCGCCTCTCTTATCAAGGAGGCGAAGTGTCTTTGGACACCCCAGTCGATTCGGGCGACGCGAACGAAGGGCGGTCACGGTCGCACATCGACCTTCTCGTGGATGACCACGAATTGGCGGCCGACCAGCTCGAGCGTGAACAGCTCCTAGGAATTCTCTCCGAAAGGCTCCCGGAGTTCGCAGCAACTCTGAATGACCGTGAGAAACACATTTTCCACGACCGCCTCCTGGCCGAGGAACCCAAGACCCTCCAGGAAATAGCGGACGTCTATGGACTTACGCGGGAGCGCGCCCGGCAAATCGAGGCCCGGATGATCGAGAAGTTGAGAGCGTTTCTGAAAAAAGACCTGGGGGACCTCTCCTGATTCGCTGTTCTGAGAGAAAGTCTGTGAGATCAGGCTTGCGTCCGGAAAGGCGTGCGTGCTAATCCCCGACGAACAATCGAAACAGACGAGAACCTAAGGGTCCGAAGGTACCAATCGTCATGTGCAGGGAACTTTAGCCCAGCACCCCATCGGCCCCAAATCTTGTGCAGGAAGAAGCAATGGCAGGAAAAACCGAAATTAAAGCTAAAACGGCAGAAATCGTGAAGAAGTTCGGGGCAGCTTCGACGGACACGGGTAGCACCGAAGTTCAAGTCGCACTGATCACCCAGCGGATCAACGATCTGACCGGACATTTCAAAACCAACGCAAAAGACCACGCTGGTCGCCGCGGCTTGCTTAAGCTCGTCGGACAGCGCCGTAGCTTGCTGTCCTACCTCAAGGACAAAGATCATGCTCGCTACAGCAAGCTGATCCAAGCCCTGGATCTTCGTAAGTAAATTTCGAACTAAGACCGGGCGCCCAGCCACAAGCGGGGCGCCCGGTTTTGTTTTAGGGCCCAAAGCTAGGCGGGTTCAGGTCCCCAAAGAACCAGCTTTTCGACGAATCCTTGGACGGGACTCTTGATCAATCCCGAGCCAACCGGATCCAAATTAAGCTGTCGGTCGATCCCCCACCCTGGCCCCCCTGTTTGATCGGAATTGTGAATTCCAGGCTTGCAGGATCGGCCCAAAAACACGAACTTTTCAATCACGAGAAAAAGAAGTCTGAAACAACCCGAGTGGGTTGAGTCGGCAAAGGCGTTGCTCAGTCCATGTAGGACCGAGGCCAACACTAGGCCCCTCGCTCGCCCCTTTAGGTTCAGCCGAGCAACTGAGTTACTTAGATGCTCAAGCAAGACCTAAAAGGGCGATCCCCACTCAAAGCCCGCTTAAGATAGCGGGTTCAGGAGAACGATTCATGTTCAACATTCATAGCGTTACCGGAGAATTGGGTGGAAAACCCATCTCCATCGAAACTGGGAAAATGGCGAAACAGGCTGATGGAGCAGTCCTCGTTTCCTACGGAGACACCCGCGTACTCGTAACTGCCGTTTCTTCCCATGAGCCTCGCGTAGGCGCAGATTTCTTCCCCCTGACTGTGGAATTCGCAGAGCGCTTTTATGCGGCTGGAAAAATCCCTGGCAGCTTCCACAAGCGTGAAGGTCGCCCAACCCTCGAGGCGACTCTGTCGGCTCGAATGATTGACCGCCCAATCCGCCCACTTTTCCCAGAGGGCTATTTCTACGACACGCAAGTCGTCGCAACGGTCCTCTCGGTTGATCCTGAAGCAGACGTCGATATGGCTGCGGCCCTCGGCGCTTCGGCAGCCCTCCACATTTCCGATATCCCATTCAACGGTCCAACCGCGGCCTGCCGCGTTGGTCGCATCGGTGGCCAGTACGTCGTGAACCCAACCTGGTCGCAAATCGACAAGGGTGAGACCGACATGGAAATCCTGATCGCAGGAACTGCCAATGCCATAATGATGGTTGAAGGTGGCGCCCGCGAAATTCCGGAAGCGGAAGTTCTCGATGCGATCCTTCTCGGACACCGCGAAATCCAAAAGATGGTGAAGATGGTGGATGACCTTCGCGCAAAGTGCGGCAAAACAAAGCGCACTTTCACCGCAGCGGCAGTCGACACCTCACTCAAGGCGAAAGTCGAAAAACTTGGAACCGAAGGCCTCATGAAGGCACTTCGCACCAAGGAAAAAGCAGCACGTTACGACCTCGTGGACGCGACCAAGAAGGCGACCCTCGAAGCGATCGTCACTGCCGACATGAAAGAAAAAGACTCTAAAGCGGCAGACAAGCTTGAAAAAGAAGCCAAAGGGGCCTTCGAGCTGCTTCAGTACAATCTGATGCGCCAAATGATCTTGAAAGATCAGATTCGCATCGACGGCCGCGATTCGAAAACGATTCGCCAAATCGAAGTCGAAGCCGGTCTTCTTCCTCGCGTGCATGGAAGCTCACTCTTCACGCGCGGTGAGACGCAAGTCATGGCTGCTGTGACTCTGGGCACTTCGGACGACGAACAAATCGTCGATACGATGTTCCAGAACAGCATGCGCAAGTTCATGCTCCACTACAATTTCCCACCGTACAGCGTGGGTGAAACTGGACGTATGGGTGGGCAATCCCGCCGCGAACTCGGACACGGCGCCTTGGCCGAACGTTCGGTCAAAGCGATGATGCCCGCTTACGAAAAATTCCCGTACACCGTGCGGATCGTTTGCGAGACGCTCGAATCAAACGGCTCGTCTTCGATGGGCTCGGTTTGCTCGTCTTCGATGGCATTGATGGACGCAGGCGTACCTTACGCAAAACCAGTCGCTGGGATTGCTATGGGTCTCATCAAAGAAGGCAACGATGTTGCCATCTTGTCGGACATCCTGGGTGACGAAGATCACTTGGGCGATATGGACTTCAAAGTTGCAGGGACCGCTGAAGGCATAACCGGCATCCAAATGGATATCAAAATTGAAGGCGTCAACGAGTCGATCATGCGCACTGCGCTTGCTCAAGCTCGTGAAGGCCGACTTCATATTTTGGGACAAATGGCGAAGGCGATCCAAGCGCCTCGCGACCATATGTCTGCATTCGCGCCACGCATCACCACGATCAGTGTTCCAGTCGACAAAATCCGCGAAGTCATCGGCTCCGGCGGAAAAGTGATTCGTGATATCGTTGCCCAAACTGGCTGCAAAATTGACATCAGTGACGATGGTAAAATCAATATCGCGTCGAATGACGGTGCGGCGGCTCAAAAGGCAATCGACATCATCAAAGGAATCGTTGCTGAAGTGGAAGTCGGCAAGACCTACAAAGGCATCGTAAAGAAAATTGTCGAGTTCGGCGCATTCGTTGGAGTGATGCCAAACCAAGACGGACTCCTTCATATTTCGGAGATCGCTCACGAGCGCGTAAACGTGGTGACGGACTTCTTGAAGGAAGGCGATGAAATTGAAGTGAAAGTCATCGACGTGGACAAGGCCGGGAAGATTCGCCTTTCCCGCAAAGCGCTCCTCCCAATGCCAGAAGGCATGCAGGCGCGCCCAAGCGGCGGTGGCGGTGGCGATCGCGGTGGTCCTCGTGGCAACGGCGGCGGTGGAAGCCGTGGACCAGGCGGCCCTCGTGGCGATCGCCCTCGCGGTCCAGCTCCCACTCAGGGCGGCCGCGAAGGCTAATCCCTCAGTTTAAGGCAGCTTAAATCGGTTCAAAAAGGCTTGGAGTCCCATAGGGTTCCAGGCCTTTTTCTATTGGAACACTCAATTCTCAAACGAATCGCTTGAAATAATAGAACAAATAAGTGGACGTATATTTCAAGCTTTGATAAAGACGCGTCGCGTTATATGCAACACTCGGTCGCCTCCGCAAAAAGAGTCGCCCTAGCCTGCGAGTCAGACGCAAACTCCACTGAAGCCGGCCCCCCCGGTGAAAATGGAGAAAACTGAAGAACCCCGTCTGCCCAGAGGCCGACACTTGAAGAAGGAGCCCCAACCATGGTCCGAAGTCAAAAACCCGCAAAACCTTCCAAAGTCACTTTGGCCATGACTGCGATCACCGCTTTGACCCTGGCCGGCGTCGCTCATGCTCAGGACTCAACCAGTACCGTTCTCCCCGCAGGCACCCCAAAAGGTACGGTCCCAAGCCCCGGACAAAAAATTAACCGACTCCCCCCAAACCAGCAGCCGGCAACAGTACGCGCAAAGCCATCAACGACGTCTTCAAGCACGACTGGGACTTCGACCGCTACAGTTTCGACGACTTCAAGCATCTTGAGTAATATCTCTTCCTACTATTCGGGAACCTATGCCGGTTCATCGATCGTCAACCCACTCGCCTCAACGTTTCCAGATACCGCTACCGACAGCCCCACGAGCGCCGCAGGCGTCCAACTCTCCCACCAGGTCGGAGTCGGGTACCGCCTAAACGAAAGAGTGCGCTTTGGAATCGCTGGAGGCATCACCCAAACTTCCTCTGTAGGCGCAGTGATCGATGACCCACAGATCAGAGCGTCTCTGGGCAGCCTCGTAAAAGCCGGACCCTTGAGCGTCGCCGGGGAAGCCCGATACTACATTCCTGCATCAACCTTCTCTCAGTCCATCGGGTCGATGGGTGCAATCCAGCTTCGTCAGAACCTAAACCTCGCTTTTGCTAAGTCACGTTTTTCGGCTAGCATGCTCCTGAAAGAGACGACCAAGATCCTGCCAACCTACAAGAACCAGGTTACCGTATCGGGCTACGCAGGACCTCAGCTTGCGTACCAGCTGAACCCTAAAGTTCAACTCTGGGCATTGTTAGAAACCTCGGCAGCCCACATTTCGGGAACGGGCCTGACTGCTTCCGTCGATGATTTCGAGCCAGGTGTGAGCTGGGATATTCTCCCAAATTTGACCTTCACTCCTTACTTGGACCTCAAAATTGCAACCGGAATGACGTTGAATACAACGTCTGTAAACGCAAACTTGACCTGGAGCTTCCTCTAATCCGAGGAGTCACCTGTTAAGACAACAGTCCCGAAGCTCTCAAGACAGACCTCGACGACTGGATGAATGAGCCCCTGTGTAGCGAACGCGCCGCAGGGGCTCTTTTTATTTTAATTATGAAAACTGGACGTCAACTTGCTCCTGGGCTGGTCGCTATTTGCGAAACTCAACCCAACGGAGCTTGTCCATGCGTTTGCCGAACTGGTGCATTCCCTCAAATAAAAACTCGGGACTCAGCAATTCGTTCTTCTTGACGACTTTGAGTCTCTGCGTTTTCGCCCTCACCGCGCCGAGTGAAGCAGTGGGGGCCACCTTAAAGACCGAGAATGAAGGCACGGTAGACGGTCAAAACGAGTCAACCTGGCAAGCCCCTAGCCCATCCTGGTGGTTCAACCAGTACTCGCTCCTGCAGGGCCCATCTTTAACCAATCCGAATCCCTATCAACCGGATGTGCGAGGCGATCCCGACCTTTCACGGCCGGTCGCACTGAAGAACTTCAGTACTGTGGGATGGGAAACACCGGATCGACGGGGTTTCGCAGGTACCTTTTCTTGGGCTGCTCTAGCAGGCGAACAAGCGGGCCTCGCCTTGAGGGACCCCTCCATTCGAGCCTATGACTCGGCACTCGTCGAAAATGATGTCCTCGACTGGTACGGAGATGTTCGACTGCACCTCGGTTTAGGTCCCGAATCCCGTCTTTTAGGGCGTGATTTTAGCCTCCAAACTTTTCACTCAGTCAGCTTCAGGGACCGCAGCTTTCCGCTCTGGGCTGGAGTCTGGGCCTCGATCAAGCTCAGCCGTTATAACAGCGATGGAAACGTCCCGCTCTGGGAGTTCTATATCGCACCCAACCTCCACTGGGCCTCCTCGTCTTCTCTTACGTTTTCATTGTCAGTCGAAGAAAACGCAGGAATCTGGAAGGACCTGAACTCACCCGACTACTTCCGCTCGGACCCTTGGTACGCCGAGGCAAGCCTAGAGTGGCAGGTCAGCCCAAGCGTCGAGGTGTCCCCGAGCCTTTCCGTACCGCTCGAGGGTTCCATTAGTTTCAATAGCTTGTCCGGAAGCTTAGGCTTGAGTTGGACGCTTCAGTAACCCGGAAGAAGCCTGCTCTCTTCAAAGATGACTAATTGCATTACTACTCCGTGGGCACACTGCTCATTTTTTGCTTTTCGAAACTCACTGAACCAAGCAGTTTTACGCCCGTGAATTTTCTTTTTGTCCTCATCCCCCTCCTCATCTGCTCGCCCCTCGCCAGTGCGGGGCAATCGAGCGCGTTTCAAAACCCAGATCCGCACTGGGGCGCCCAGTTTTTTCGTGAGAAACGATTTTCTTTTGATCACTCCACCGGTTGCATCAGTTGCCATGCGCCCGAGTTCGCCTTTGCGGATGGCCGCAGAAAGAGTCCTGTCCCTCGCCGCACCGAAGATTCCGTTTCAACCACCCTGCGCAATTCGCCGGGGCTTCTCGACGCCCAAATACTACCTGCCCAACATTGGGACGGCGAGTTCGTCGATCCGACTGAGCTCGTGATGCGCGGACTCACGGGTAGAAACTTCGGGTGGTTACCGCATGAAGCCGATGTTGCCCAAGAGCGCGTCTTCCAAGTAGTGACCCGATCAAAGAGCTACGCAGCCTGGATTCAGAAACAGCCCAAACGAGACCGCGCTGCTCTGCTCAAAAACGTCAGTAGCGATATCAGCTCATACCTCAAGACTCTACGCATGAAGCGCGATCCGAAAGGGGATTTCAGCGGAAGTGCTTACGACCGTTTTCTCCATTTGAATCACCTACCGAAGAGCCCGCACGCGAATGAAAGCCGCTTAAGCTATATCAATAGACTTTCCTCAGCGATTTTCACTCTCGAATCTCCTCAGTGGATCTTGGATAGCTCCCCATCGGCCGGATTCTCATCCAGGGAACTCGCAGGGCTGCGGACCTTTCTCGATCGCGCATCGGCAAACTGCGTCGCGTGTCATGAGCCTCCCGAATTTACGGACCATCTCTTTCACAATGTCGGCGTATCCCAGACCGAGTACGACAGCCTGCACGGAATCGATGCCATGCGCGACTTCACGACGCCGAGTTTTGCGAGCCTGCTGGGAACGACTCCACCTCCGGCTCTCACCGCTGAACACGATCATCGAGACTATGCGGATCTAGGCGCTTGGCATGTGTTGAGTCAGTTCGCCGCAAAAGGCCGCGAAATCCCTACATTCTGGCGTGACCTTCTTTGCAAACTGCACTCAAACTGCGGGCAGTCTGAAATGGAAGCGACGGCGTGGGCTTCTTTCAAAACCCCGACTTTAAGAAATATCAGTCGAACAGCGCCCTATTTCCATAACGGTCAGGCGGCGACGCTCGAAGACGTCGTTCGATTTTATCGTAGAAGCGGCGCGCTCGCTGCGATGGGTAGAATTCGAAATGCCGATCCTGAGCTAGTGCCCGTCCGAATGGAAACGGGCCGCATTGACGATCTCGCTGCGTTTTTACGTGGACTCGAAGAGCCTGCGGAAGAGTGATACAAACGACCTCTTGCGCAACTCGGTCTATTCGATATCGCCAATGATATGACGCTACGGCCCACCCGATGCCAGACTTCGGCTTGCCGCACCCTCGGAAAGAGACTGCAGGACCGATAAATCCGTGATTCAATGAGAAGGGAAACTTCTTGTCGGAAAACGATGACTCACGCCCACGGAAGATCATGAATGAGACCCCACTACTCGTTTAGTCCACTCCCGAACCTCATCCTCGAGTCCAACTCTGATTCACGTGGCTCAGATGGGGGCTCCAAAAACTCATCCAGTCCGAGCGGTGTTTTTCATGCCCCACCGAAGCCGGGCGAGCTGCAATCTATTTCGACGGGAACACGGGAAGCGTCAGCCCCTGGGAACGACCCCGCGATCAGCCTTCTCGAGACACTTCAGGCGGTGAAGGAAAAACAGCAAAGCTCACATACTCAGGCTCAGCAGAACGAGAAGAATATCCACGATATTGCGGGCGTACAGTCCGATCGCTCCCCTCTTCAAAGGCTGATGTCAGCTCAAATCGCCGTTTTTGGTGGCAGCGCTTTAATCCTCGTTCTTTCGATCTGGGGTCTGATCACACTTGCGCAACGCGCTACGCAGGGCATAAACCCAAGTGACCTGGCTGCGAAGTCTCAGAATAGTGAAAGGTCAGGCGAAGTGGCTCCCGCCACTCCATCTGCAGAACGACCAGCAGAAACCCCGCCTCCCCCCAGCGAGCCTGCGACTCCCCATTCAGCTCTCACTCGACCAGCCTTCAGAAGCACGCCCGGGGGCGCAACCGGCGGTGCCATCCGACTGCATAACAATAACCTCTCGGCGGCCGACAAAGAGCGCCTGGAGCGAGAAGAGCAAGAGCGAACCCAACGAGAAAAAGTTCGCGAGGAAGAAGAGAAGCAAGAGCGCGAACGACAGCTTCGTGAACTCGAAGGGCGGGATGGATCCGAAAATAATGCCGAAAATAACCCGACCCCGGAGAACACGCCTCCCGCTACAACTGAAGAAGGAGCGCCCTCGGCTCCGCCAGGGAACGACAACCCTTAAATCACTCGCTTGACGGAAGGGCCGAGGAGACATAGCCCTGAAAAACCGCCATGCGTATAAAATCCAGAAAAGCAAATCGTCGTCGCACGCTCACGCCATCCCCCTCAGGAGTGCTTGTCACTTTCGAGGGAACCGAAGGCGCCGGAAAATCGACCTTAATCCGGAAACTCAAGGAGCGGATCGAGCAATCGTCCGACGACCGACTCGCCCAGCGTGAAGTCGTCCTCACTCGCGAACCTGGCGGCACCGCAGTCGCCGAGAAAATCCGCGAACTCATTCTCGGACATGGAATGGATCCATGGACCGAACTTTTTCTTTATGAAGCCGCTCGAGCCGAACACCTGGCCATCACTGTGATTCCTGCCTTGAAACGGGGCGCCATTGTCCTGTGCGACCGATTCACCGACTCGACCCTAGCCTATCAATCCCACGCCCGCGGACTCCCTTGGAAAAGCGTGAAAGCCTTGAACGAATTTGCCACTCAGGGACTCCACCCGCGAATCACCTTTCATCTCGACCTCGACCCAGCGATCGGCCTTGCTCGAGTCCGAGAGCAAACTCGCTTTGAAGCCGAAGGGGTCGCATTCCAGGCCAAAGTGCGGGCGGGATTCAAGAAGTCCCAAAAGGAAGACCCAAACCGTTGGGTCAGACTCGACGCTCAGCGAAAAAATGCAGACGAACTGGCAGACGCCGCGTTCGAAGCCCTGAAAAAAAGACTCACAAGAAGATCCGGAATCCGTCCTCCTGCACTTGGTAAGCGCAAGGCATCCAGATAGACTCATAAGCACGCGAAATGGCATCTTCCAAAAACCAGACTCCAGCATCAGGTAGTTCTCGATCTCGATCCCGATCATCAGCATCCAGTGCTGCGACACCAGGCGCGAGATCCCATTCCGTTTTTCCGATCGCGCCGGGCCTCCTCGATCATCACCGTTCGCAACTTGTTCCCCTTCTGAAACAATGGCGAGGCCAGGACCGAGTTCCTCCTGTCCTCTTGATCACGGGAACTGCTGGCATTGGGAAGCGCGAGATCGCCTGGTGGTTATCCCAGACTTTTCTTTGCGAACGCTCTGGCTTTTCTGGGAGCTCACACGCTGCTCCAAGCGAGACAGAAGCCTCGCTCAGCTTTGGATTTGGCTTCGCCGAGCCAGCGTCCAGCACTGCTGAAAAAGTCCAACCTCTTTCCGTTTCCGAACTCCCGTGTGGCTCCTGCAACGCATGCCACAAAGCGATATCAGGAAGTTGGATTGACTTCGCGGAGATCGCGCCGGATGGCGACGAAGACCACGCTGGAAGTTTAAAAATTGAGCAATTTAGGAAACTCAAAGCTTCTCAAGGTTTCGCAGCCTACGATGGTCACTACAAGATCACTGTGATCCGAGATGCCGACCGTTTGACTCTCCAAGCGGCCAACTCGCTCCTCAAAATTCTAGAGGAGCCACCGAACGGTTGGCTTTTCTTGCTGACTGCGTCCGACCCCTCACTGCTCATCCCGACATTGGTGTCGCGCTGCCAGAAACTCCGACTGGCCCCTTTGTCACGGCCCATTCTCGTCCAACTTCTGCACGAAGCAAAAATTCCCACAGATCGGCTCGAAGTCTGCGCAGACCTTGCCCAAGGGAGCTATCGAAAAGCCCTACAATTATCGGAAAACGACGCTTGGGAAAAACGTGCTGCACTCTTTCGCTTTCTCGACGATCCGGCTGCCGAAATTTCAGCCCTGACCGACTGGGCTGCCTCAGAAGATCGAAACTTCAAGATCCTCATGGATCAATTCGAACAGATTCTTTTGGACTTGGTTTCACTTGAGGGGGATCCCCAGCAGTTCGCTTGGAAAAACTTAGACGGAAAGCGCACGCTGAGTCGTCACGCTCAATCGATGATATCTTCTTTGGGGAACTTCGATACAGCTCGTGCCTTCTGGCTTGAGCGATCTGGACGCCTTTTTAAAATGCGCCAAGAAGTCCTGGCTCCCCTGAACAGAAAAATCCTCGCACAGGATTTCTTGGCGGGATGGATTGCCCCACCGCTCATGACAAGGAATCCCTCATGATCCGCCTCGAAAATGTCGGCAAATGCTTCGATGGACGCTGGATATTCCGGGGAGTGAACCTCGAGGTTCACCCAAAGGAGTCGGTATCTTTGATCGGCCCCTCAGGCGGAGGGAAAAGCGTCCTTATGAAAATGATCGCAGGTCTTCTTGCCTGCGATGAGGGCCGAATCGTCGTGGAGAGTGACAACGTCGGGATGCTCTTTCAAAAAAACGCCCTTTTCGACTCCTTCACAGTTGAAGAGAATCTCCTCTTTCCCCTGAAGGAGCGTTTAGGAATGGAAGGAGAGGAAGCCAAAAAACGAGCTGCTCACTTCCTCGAAGAAGTGGGACTCAAAGGAAACGAGACCCTTTATCCGGACGAAATTTCAGGCGGTATGCAAAAACGATTGGGAATTGCCCGAGGCTTAATCGTCATGCCTCAGGTGATTCTTTATGATGAGCCGACCGCGGGACTCGATCCTATCACTTCACGTAAAATCGCAGATCTCATTCGAAAACTGCGGGTAGAAGTAGGCAGTACCCTCCTCACGGTCACGAATGATATGCAACGCGCCTATCAAATTGGCGACCGCGTGTGTCTCTTGGCGCAGGGGAAACTCACCGAGGGGGGCTCCCCCGAGGAGATCCAGAAATCCGAGGATCCTGCCATTCGACAGTTTATATTTGGCTTAAAACAAGGCCCCCTGACATCGGGCATTGCTTGAGGAGATTCCTATGAGCATCCGTTTTGAAAGCCTAAGTAAAAGCTTCGGCCCTAAGACCGTCCTGAAGAATGTTTCCTTTGAGGTCTCCACGGGTGAAATCCTATTCATCCTCGGCAAGTCCGGCATGGGGAAGTCGGTTACCCTCAAGCACATAGTTGGGGTTATGAAGCCCGATGAGGGCCGGGTCTTCGTCGATGGTGACGACGTCACCCAGCTCGACGACAATGGTCTCGCAGATGTGCGGAGAAAATGCGGGATGGTTTTTCAGCATCCAGCGCTCCTCGATTCGTTGAACGTTTATCAAAACGTCTCGTTTGGCCTGAGAACTCCGCAGTACACTCGCTCGCTTCCTCGGCCCCTGACCGAAGAGGAAATCAGGACTAAAGTGACCGAAACTTTGCGCCTGGTGAATCTCGGAACAGATATCTTCGATCGGTATCCACCTGAGATTTCCTACGGGATGCAGAAACGGGTTTCTCTCGCACGAACTCTCGCACCGGGACCTACTTATTTACTTTTCGACGAGCCAACGACCGGCCTTGATCCCATCACAACGAACGCCGTCAACGATTTGATCTTCGAGCTATCTAGAAAACTCAAGGTTACCAGCGTCGTGGTCAGTCACGACATGCAATGTGCTCTCAAAATCGCTGATCGCGTCTTAGTTCTCGATCAAGCCGGAATACTCGCGCTCCAAACCGTACCGGAGATCAAGCGTTCGCGTGAGCCACTCATTCGTGATTTCCTGGCCGAGACCCTGGCCCTTCTGCCTCCGGAAGAACGTGCGGAATTGGAGGCTCACTCATGAGTAGCGTCAAATCGAGCCCCTCTCTCCAGGGAGCAAGTGGCCTAGCGGGCGCACTGCTCGGACCCATTACTCATACCCTTCACGAAGTCGGGGGATTGGTTCTCTTCTTAAAACTGATCTTAAAAACGGCTCTCACGACGCGCGGTAACACCCCCGCAATCCTCGAGCAGGTTCTGTCGATTTGCTCTCGCTCCTTGGCCACCGTGGTCTTCGCGGGAACTTTTGTCGGCGCGATTATCGTGCTGCAATTCAATGCAGTCCTCCTGGTTTACGACGCCCAGATTTTTCTGGGTGGCCTGAATACGTCCGCAATCGTCCGTGAAATCGGCCCCTTGATGATCACGTTCATCCTGGCTGGAAAAATCGGCGCTTTTACTGCCGCCGAATTGGGAACCATGCGTGTCACGGAGCAAATTGATGCAGTGGAATGCCTAGGAACCAACCCGGTTCAGTACTTAGTCCTCCCTCGGTTTATTGGAATTGTAATATCAAGTCTGATCCTTCTTGCTCTTGGGATCATGATTTCGATGCTTGGATCCACTTTTGTGGCGACATTTCTCTGCGGGATGAATCCCCTGCAATATATGTCGACGATTACCCGATTCGTCGGCGTGTGGACGCTGTTTTGCGGGGCCGCCAAATCCCTCGTTTATGGTCTGATCGTAGGCGGAGTCGCCTGCCAAAAGGGGTACACTGCTCGCGGGGGTGCGCGGGGCGTTGGAACCGCGGTGACCCAGGCCGCTCTGTACATGAGCCTATTTGTCATTTTAGCGAACTATATTACATCAAACTCCCTCAACTGGATTCACGACTTCCTGGGCGCAGCCCTAGGATGGGTCGACGGTTAACTGAAGGAACGAACCATGGCTGGATCCAATACCGCTACGCGTGAACACTGGGCGACTCTTCGAGACGTCGGCAGGCTCTACGTCGAGATGAGTAAGCGGCTCTTCAAAAGTCCCTGGCGCTGGAAAGAGATTACGCAGTCCATCGTTTCGATGGGGATCGGGAGTCTTCCGATCATCACGATTGCGACGGCCTTTGCGGGATTAGTCGTCACAGCGGAAATCGCTTGGCACATGGATAAAACGCTACACACGGTTTCGATGATCCCAGGGATTACGGGCCAGTTTATTCTCCGGGAACTCGGAATCGCTATTCCAGCTCTTCTGCTGGTGGCGAAAGTTGGGGCATCCGCCACGGCTGAAGTTGGCACTATGAAAGTGACCGAGCAAATCGACGCTCTCAAGCTTCTCAAAATCGATCCAATCGATTACCTGGTTTTCCCACGCTTTATAGCCTCGATTATCTCGATTTCTTGTCTCATTTTTTTCTCGATCGCCGTGACGCTCGCTTGCGCAATTTTAGTCTCCGTCACGAAATTCAACTTTTCTCCCTTTGAGTTTATCTTGGCTCTCCGCCCCTATATCTACCTCAAAGACCTAGGGGGTGCGCTCGCCAAAGGCGTTGTCTTTGGCTCCATCATCCCCCTCGTCTCTTGCGCGTACGGCTTTCGCTGCAAGGGCGGCGCTGAGGGTGTGGGGACCGCGACCACAAACTCCGTCGTGACTTCCACCATCCTGATCATCGTGATGGATTTCGTACTGACCTGGGTCTTCACCAGCTTGATCTAATTGTAAATTTACGAAAAGAATCGCCGAACCTTGTGCGAGGTTCGGCGATTCTTTTTAAGTCCTAAGATCGAAAAATCTGATCCCTAAAAATCAATGCGCATTGATCATAAGATCAAAGTTCGCTTGAAGTGGGGCACGCGCATCCTGGACGAAAGTGAAGACAACGGGAAGTCGATCAGCCGAGGTATTTCCGAGCACCGAATAAGCAACCCAACCCGGATTTGCTAGTTCGGCCCCGAGTTGCTGACGAGTGAGTCCCATGACGTCAGAAAGTTGTTCATGCCCAGGATAACGAAGAATCTCGCGCAAGGCCTCGTCGCTTTCGGCCAATTGGTAAGGGTTCAAGGTATCGATTCGAGGAGCGGGATCGTGGAGTCCGCGCTCTGTCACAGGAGTATAGGGATCGTGATCTACCCAACCTGGAAACTTATACTCGGTGACCAAACGGTCTCCGATCGGAATGTTTCCAAACCAATGTGTGCACGAACCGTAAGCTCCACGAACACAATACTCCGCCTGGTTCCAGGGGTTACGAATCCGACCAAAAGAATTCCAATCCCGGCCATACGTGAAATAGCGGGAGGCGCGCCCACCTTCCGTGGAACTCAACACCAGCATCGGAACAAGACTACCCACGGTGGGCATACGGAAATCGTTGCCGCCACCATTCCAACTAGCCGTCTTTCCCTCGAACGTCACCAGCAAGGTCCCCTGTGCTGGGGTGTGAAGCTGACCGAAGAAGTGCTCATTTCCGAAAGTGTTCTTCCACTTCTCGGCCGTCGCTGCGTCTACCGCAACCACAAGACGCTCTTCGCTCCATTGCCCACTTCCCGGAGCGGTTTCGAAACGGCGAACCACCGTTGAAGCCCCGGTTTCTGATATAAACTTACCCAGCCAACTTTCAGCGGTGGGAGCAAGCGCATTGCCGCCGTTCACCATCATTTGCGTCTCAAAGAGAGTCATCTCACCCAAAGCACGCTTCAAAGCCATCAAACTCGATGGATCACGCAGCAGGCTTCTCATCCGGGTCTCGATACTCGATGCCGGAACTTTTCCTTCGAGGGATTGACGAAGCGAAGCAACGAGCTGAGACTTGAAGTTATCATTCCGAATAGTCCCAGACGACTCGGCGATAAAAATCCGCTCCAGTTTTCGAATCAAAGGTAGCGAAGCGGAATCCGCCAAGAGCTCATGAACAGCAATCGGAGACAACACCTGCTCGAGCGCAGGAACAGCACGGCGAATCTCTTCGTAGGCATTAAACACCTGCACATTGAAAGTGCGCTCTGAGAAATTCGTCGTCTTCCAACGGTTCAGCTTTTCGAGGGAGGTCTCGGGCGTCCGCCGGAGCACCTGCTCGGTCAGAAAAGCCTCGCGTGATGCAGCGTAGGGTTTCAGCGCCCCCGATGGACGGGATGGCAAAAACTGCACGAAGCCTGAATCAAACTCTTCGCCCGCTATCCGCAGAATACATGCGCGTTCAGCAGCGTTCATTGAACGAGAAGCATCCTCAAAGAGGACTTTTGAATTCGGAAATTTCTCGCGGAATCGCGCTTCGATTCGATTTAAACGGGTTGAAAACTCGTCAGCCACGGCCGTCATCCGCGGATCAGAGAAAGTTTCAATCAAGCGAGACTGGCGGGCACTTGCCTCTACCGACTCACCGAAAACCCGGGATACGGCACTCGAACCTGTCGAGAGCTCCGTGAAGATCACGCGCCCCGCACTCGAGCGAATGAGGGTCTCTAAGGGCAGCGCGGCTTCGGCACATGGAGCCACACTCAAAGCGGTCAAAACAGACAAAGTGGCCGCTAAAACGAGGGACTTCCAATTGGATCGACTCATGAGCAACATAAGATATTCACTCCATTGGGAACTAGACTTCATGGCCCCTCTACCAAGAATTGGACGTTTTTCAATCAAGTTTAGATAATAATCTCATATCTCGATATACCCTCGGACACCCCGTGCCTCCCCCCATAGTCCACCTGTCTATCCCCTCATCCCCTGTTCGCGACTTAGACAGCGCCCCCGGTCCCTAGAATGACCAACCCCCCTCTCTCCAGGGGGCTCTCACCCAGATCCCCCAAGGAAATCCGGTGGCACTCTTGTTGCTCAAGGGGCTGCCAACCTCAGTGAAGTGACCCGCTCTTCAGACGCGGGACTCCACCGGAAAAAACAGCGACCCCGTCCTGATTTAGGAAAGGAAACGCAGCATGAGTTCGAGTTCAAAGGATCAACACGAAAAACGCACAACCCAGCTCGCAGATTCACAGATTATATCAATTGACGATGCCAGGCTCCGCAAAAGAACCCAGCAGGATGCCGAACTCCATTATCGTGCGAAAATCTTAGGAATGGAAAAAGTTGAGCTTCTTGAAGAAATGGTCCGCTTTCAGGAAGAACGCTCACATGTAGGTAGCCTGACCCCCGAAATGATGAAAATGGGACGCCATCTTTTTCAAGCGCTTGAAAACAGTGCGGAGACTCGCGAGCTCCGAGTCCTCGCAGGAAGTTATCGTCGGCACCTTGAGCTCGAGCTCGACGAACACCGAAAAAAAACTTTGAACCTCCACCATTGAAAGGACTTTAACGGGGCCTCACTGCCTAATCGGGAAGGCCCCGTTCGATCTCATTCAGAACTTTCTTTCTGAGGGTGGAAGTCAGGGGGCCTTCCAGCACTCCCGCCAAGACCCCTTTTCGAAAAACCTTTCGCGCTTCTTTTCGAACCGATTGAGCAGTGACTTCATCAATGCGGCCCATCCACTCCGCTTGACTTAAGGGGAGTGGCAATTCCAAAACCAAAGTCTCAGCGAGGCGCGCAGCCAGATACCTCGGCGTCTCAAACATACTCTGAACTTCTCGCCGCATTCTCCCCTTCACACGGTCCAACTCAGTTCCATCCACGAGAACCTCGGATAAAAGGCGAAACTCGGTTAGAACCTCGGAGATGACCTTCAGCAATCCGGGGGGCTCAATCCTAAACTCAAGATCGAAGAAACTCACGTCGGTACAGGAATCAAGTGAAAGCGAAACATCATACAAAAGCCCCCTTCGCTCGCAGAGCCGGCGCTGCAACCGCGAAGCAAGCCCATCATCAAGTACTCGCTCCAGCGCGATCCGAGAGAGGCGACCCCCGTCCCGATCACCCTTTGCAAGAAAAGTGATCGAAACTTCAATCTGGCTCCCGGCTTGACGCCTAAAATGGAACCGATTCGCAAGCACCCCTGGAGCTGCGCGCACATTCGGCGCCCCACCCAAACGCGCAAAGCCTAAGTGTTTTACAGGAGCGCGCTTCTGAGCAGAACGAACCGGCAACTTCATGCTCCAAGAGTACTCGAGGAGCTCAAAAAACCTCTCGGGCTCGACCGCGCCCGCCGCTACCACCACGATACGATCCGCTTGGTAGTGCCTCTCATAAAAAGACTGCAGCCGCTGCTGATTCACCCGAAGGAGGTCGCGTCGACGCCCTAGAATGGGGTGCGCGAGTGGATGATCCCCGAGTAACGCAAACCGAGTGAGATTGTCGGAAAGAATCTCTCGACCCCTCTCATCGATCTCCTCCCGGATTTCCTCGAGAACTATACCCTTTTCTTTTTCAATATCACTGAAGCGAGGTCGCTGAAAGAAGACCGATAGCACTTCCAAAAGGGGGGCTAAGTTCTCGGCGGGCGCCTCGGTACTGTAAATACTAAACTCGCGCGAAGTCCCCCCCTGAAGCCCATCACCAAGAAACTCGAGCGCGTGATTGAGAGCATGAGTTGTCGGAAATCCCTCACTCCCCCTAAAAAGCATATGTTCTGTGAAGTGAGCGAGACCCTGCTCGTCTTTTCGCTCGGATCGAGAGCCCGAGGGCAGAGAGGCGGCGACCGAGACAAACGAAGTCCCCTTGGTCGGCGCGGCAACTGCTAGAATGCCGCAAGAAAGCCTGCGAATTTGTAGTTTTTCAGAAACTCGGGGAGAGGCACCGCCTCGGCTGCGAGCCTTCATCGATTCCCCTCCCCGGGTTCATTCTTCATCAGATTCAAATCAGAGTAGATTACTTGCCAATTCAGACAGTTTCGAGCGCTCACCTTTACTCAAGGTGATGTGCGCCGAAATCGACTCATCTTTGAATCGATCCACCAAGTAGACCAATCCGTTATTGGCGGAGTCCACATAAGGGTTATCGATCTGGAAGCTGTCCCCTGTGAGTACGATTTTCGTATCGTCTCCGGCACGAGTCACAATCGTTTTAATCTCGTGCGGAGTCAGGTTCTGCGACTCATCGACAATCAAATACTGCTGAGGAATAGAACGGCCCCGAATGTAGGTCAAAGGCTCAATCTGGAGCAGACCTTGATTCATCAGCTCCTGACAGCCCTTGCCAGCTCCTCGACGCCCCTTCCCTGCTCCCGTCGCTCCGAACAAGAAGTCGATATTATCGTAAATAGGCTGCATCCATGGATTCAGCTTCTCTTCGATATCGCCAGGCAAGAACCCAATGTCTTTACCCAGAGGAAACACGGGACGAGACACGAGCAGACGCTGATAAACACTTTCATCAAC
>CANMSW010000005.1 GCA_947500275.1 Bacteriovoracaceae bacterium
GAAAGCAAAAGAACGGACCCAAGAAACCTTCGTTTCTGGGCAAGAACGGATTCAACTCGGAAAAAAAAGCATCCCTGCTTCATTTGGACTCCGATGCTACCTTGCCCTTCTCCCCTGTTTCAACCGAGGATGTTTAAGAGGGCACATTCCATTCCACTTTAAAGAAAAGAAGATCACTTTCGAGCCACCATGAAAATCGCCATCCTCTCCCGGAACCGTAATCTCCACAGCATCCGAAGACTCCTCACTGAAGCCCGTAAAGCGGGCGTCCAATGCGACGTGATCAATCCGCTCGACTGCCAACTCGTGGTCGAGGGTAACCGAAGTCAAATTCACGTCAGCGGAAGTCCGATCACTCACTATGATGCAATTCTTCCGCGCATCGGAGCTTCGATCACGGAATACGGTCTAGCGGTGGTTCGTCAGTTTGAAACCCTCGGCATGAAAGTGGTGAATCCTTCTCAAGCCATTGCTGATTCACGCGACAAGCTTCGCTGTCTCCAAATCCTCTCGGCCGACGGAATTCGCGTACCCGCAACGATCCTTGCCCGAAGCCAGCGTGGTCTACGAACCGCACTGGATCGACTGGGTGGAATGCCAGTCGTTCTCAAACTGTTGCAGGGCACTCAGGGAGTGGGAGTCATGATCGTCCATAGTCCCGTGTCACTGGGCTCGGTCGTCGATACCCTCCAAGGCCTCGACAAAGACGTCATCCTTCAGGAGTTCATTCGAGAGGGAGCCGGTCGCGACTACCGCGTTTTTGTAGTCGGAAAAGAAGTAGTCGCAACGATGCTTCGAACTGCACCGGAAGGCGAATTTCGCACTAATATTCATCGAGGAGGACAAGGTCACCCAGTCGAACTCCCGCGCGATATCCAGCGAATTGCGGTTCAGGCGGCCCAACGCCTCAAGCTAGAAATCGCGGGTGTCGACCTCATGATCGATCGGAACGGCCCTCTCGTTCTTGAAGTGAATAGCTCTCCCGGGTTTGAGGGAATCGAAAAAGCGACGCGCCTCAATGTGGCGGGTGCGATGATCCGCCACATTGCAAAGCTAGCGGGCGGGCAAAGAAAAAGAAAAGGCGCCGCCAAAAAAGCGACGCCCCGTAAGAGGGCTTCTCGAAAAAAGAAATGATCAGCGAAATCCTAGGCGTGAATAACGAGTTCGAGCCCGGCGTCGAATCGTTGGCGTGATACTTTTGCGATATTCCTCGATCGAGAAACATCCATAAATGCGCTTTACTAGAATTGTATTCACTTGCTCGGCCAACTCCTCAACGATCGGTTGCTCGAGGGATTTTGGCACGGTAACATTCATCTTGCGGAGATAAGAGAGATAATCTGCCACTACCTTAGCGATGAAGGTCTTCCGATTAATTTCGGGATCCTGAAAGTTGAGGAGGTGCTGCTCGAAGATCGCGAAAAGAGGATCAATTTTTACCGGCTTTTCGGTTTTCGCGCGAGTTTTGCGCCCTGCTTTGGTTTTTACGCCGGGAGCTTTGACTCCGGTAGAAGCGGGATCTTTGGCGGTACTCATGGAATCCTCCCGAGGAGTCTCGGACAGGCCCTTCCGAGTATCGTCGTTTTCCTGCCGGTCTTCAGCTTTGATTTCTTGCAGTCGATCTTTGATGGCGGTCATGTCCAGAAGTCCTCTTCTTTCCACTAGGGTCCTAATTCACTTCGGCACCCGAGGAGCCCGGCTTGAGCACGAAAACAAAACCGACTTTCGACCTATCCAAAACTAAAGAGTTCCAGAACTTCAAGGCACTCATTCACTCCGCAAAACGTGTATTGATTTCGACACACCAACTTCCTGACGGTGACGGCCTGGGTGCCGAAGCCGCCCTTTTCCATTACCTCAAGCGTGCTCGCAAAGCGTGCCGAGTTTACAACCCGGATCAGCTTCCGAAACGCTATCGATTTCTCGACCCCAAAAGTCAGATCCTACTCGGACCAGGCGAAGTCGAACTTTGGGACAACTGTGACCTCTGGATTATCGTCGACACGAACGATCCGCGAAGACTGGGCCGGCTCTGGCAGGAAATGTCACTCAGGGCTAGAAAGATCATTTTTCTGGATCATCACCCCGAAATTCAGGGTGCGCACGAAATCAGCTATCCGCCGCACGCCAGCGTCCTATCTGATATCACTTCAAGCAGTATCGGCGAAATGCTCTGGCGGACCTTCAATGAACTCGACTTAGGAAAAATGAACCGAGATGTAGCGCTGGGGCTCTATGTATCGGTGATGACCGACACCAACAGCTTTCGCTATGCCCGTACGACCCCTCTCGCGCATACCATCGCCGCTGAGATGATTGAAAACGGGGTCAACCCTGAGGAGGTCTACCAGGCCATTTACTCCTCCAAGGAAGTCTCCCACCTCCAGCTCTTGGGCAGCATGCTCCAGGGAGTGAAGGTTTCGATGAATGGGAAAATCGCGTGGCTAGAAATGCCACTCGAATTACGCAAAAAGCATCAAGCTTCGGCGGATGATACGCAGTCTTTTCTGAATCTCCTGCTGCTACTCCGAGACGCCGAAGTCGTCTGCTTCTTCAGGGAAGAAGACGATGGAATGATTCGCGCTTCGATCAAATCGAAAGGCAAAATCGTCATCAACAAAGTCGCCATGGAGCTTGGCGGCGGAGGCCACGAGTTTGCCGCCGGCGTGGCACTCTCAGCGCCGATCGAAAAGACGGTCGATGCCGTCATCAAGCGAATCGAGACCTTGATTCAACATTTCGAAAAATTCGGCAAACAGGGCTGAGCGATCAGTAGCAGCGGCCACCGGTGTGGGCCCTATACTTCAGCCTCGAAACCCGAGGCGCAAGGGACTCTTCGCGCATGAGAGAATCGACTGAAACACCCACAAGAGTCTCAATGGACGAAAGCAAATCGTCCGGACGATTTCGATACCCGAGGCGATTCAGGGACTCGAGCCACTGCCACGCAATGCAATCGGCTTGAATCTCCTGGCCGAGCTCCACTTGACCTAAAGTCTGCAGGAGCGTTGCCCAGTGGCCTTTGCTGATCAACTCCGCCATCGTTTCGTCGATCTGTCCCCGCGAGAGATAACGCCAGTCTGCCACAAGAGTATCCCAGAAATGAACCAGGACTCCGGCATAAAGATTACCCATGCGCTCCAGAAGATGGCCCCGTTCAGCATGCCCCACTTCGTGAGCAACAACGGCGGTGAGCTGCTGATCATCGAGCAGGTCAAGTAAAGCTCGGCTGATGTAGATTGCTTCGCCCACTGCAAATGCGTTGGGTTCGTCGGGCAACCCTGCAATGAGAATCAAATGATGCGTCTTCAAATAACGAAGAGAAAAATCAGACGCGAGTGAGACACGAAAGTACGCATTCTCGAGCCGTGACTTCGCCCTCGCCGTCGGAGTCAGTTCACGGAACGGGGCAGTCACCTCGAGACCCGAACGGCCCGCAAGAGCCAGTATGGCCGCGATGTCGCGCCCTAGAATCGTGTCTACGTAAGGAACGCGGGCAGCGGCAGGTTTGGATAAACCTACGGTTGCAAATAACCCCAAGAGCATTCCCAAAGCGATGCGCCTTTTCACCCGAATTTGATGAGTCATCACTCCCCCTTTTCCAATCCAAAACCGGAAATCTTGACGCGCCGTATCATACGAAACAAACGTCTGCAACCCCCCGGCCTTGACACCCTCAAAGACAGGCCTATCATCCCAGAATTATCCAGTTTTTTGGTCAAACCCGCGCCCTGGAAGGACGCGTACTTCAGCATGAAGCCCACCTGAATGAGGGGCCCATGCCAACATGAAAAAGGAGGAGACATTATGATCCAAGTCTCTCATCTCACCAAGCGCTACGGCCCAAGAACGGCTGTCGATGACCTCACCTTCGAAGTTAAAAAAGGCGAAGTGGTCGGCTTCCTCGGACCCAACGGAGCCGGAAAAAGCTCCACGATGAAAATCCTGTCGGGATTCATGCCCGCCACGGAAGGAACCGCGACGGTAGCCGATTTCGACGTCTTCACTCAGTCACTCGAAGTGAAACGAAACGTCGGCTTCCTCCCGGAAACGCCCCCCCTCTACCTCGAAATGCAGGTCGAAGATTACCTCGATCACGTTGCTCGCCTCAAACAGGTGGCAAAAGGTGATATCAACAAATCGATCGACACGGTTCTCGAGAAAACGTCCCTCGGTGACAGCCGCCGACGCCTGATCGGCAACCTGTCTAAAGGAATGCGGCAGCGCGTGGGCTTGGCCCAAGCGCTCATCAATAACCCTCGCGTCCTGATCCTCGATGAACCCACCGTCGGCCTCGACCCTCGCCAAATCATCGATATCCGCTCTTTGATTAAATCTCTCAAAGGCGAGCATACGGTGATCTTGAGTACGCACATTCTACCGGAAGTCACTGCAACCTGTGATCGGGTGATTGTGATCAATCGCGGTAAGATTGTTGCGCAAGACTCGATCGATACCCTCACGCAGAAACACGGCGAAGGCACGGTCTTCAAACTTGCTCTGAGGAACCCATCCCCCGCCGGGCTTGAATATCTTCGCAAAGTCCAAGGGGTGGAGTCGATTGCAGCCAACGGCACGGGAAACACGTTCATCGTGAAATTCGTGAAAGGCGCGGAAGCTAACCGCGACCAGCTTGTCACCGCGGCAGTTCAACAGAATTTAGGGCTCCTCGAATTCAGCGCGGAACGGGCCTCGCTTGAAGACATTTTCCTAAAACTGATCACTCAAGAAACTTAACCTTAAAGGAGCTATCGACATGATTCGTAATATATGGACGATCGCCCGGCGCGATTTCCGAAGCTACTTCACTTCTCCTGTTGCTTACATCGTGATCGCAGGATTCATGGTCGTGATGGGATGGATGTTTTCCTACATCCTTCGCGACTTCTCGCTGCGCATGATGCAATACACCCAAATGAACATGGGCAAAGGGGTCTCCATCACGGATGGAATCATTCGCCCACTCTATGGAAACATGAACGTCGTTTTCTTGTTCTTGGTTCCGTTCATCACGATGCGTCTCTTCGCGGAAGAGAGAAAACAAAATACGATTGAACTCCTTCTGACCTCACCCATCAGCCTAGCGCAGTTGGTACTAGGTAAGTTTCTCTCGGCTTGGTTGCTGATCCTCGTGATGATTGCGCTTACGCTCACCTACCCGATTGTCTTATTAGTAAGCGGAAATCCAGATCCAGGGACGGTGGCGGGGAGCATCCTAGGAACACTCCTTCTCACCAGCTGCTATATCGCTGTTGGGGTTTTGTTCTCATCACTCACCGAGAACCAAATCGTAGCCGGGGCACTGACCTTCGCAACTAGCCTATTTTTCTGGCTTGTGAGCTGGGCAGCGGGCTCGGCAGGCGGAGTAGCCGGAGACGTCCTGAATCATCTTTCGCTGATTTCTCACTTCAACAACTTCTCTCAAGGGCTCATCACAAGCGCGGACGTACTGTACTACTTGTCCTTTATTTTCGTCGGCCTTTTCTTGACCCACCGAGTCCTCGACTCGTACCGCTGGAGGTAATTTTCAATGAACCTTCTAAAAAACATCTCTAAAACCACTTGGCTCCTCGTCGCTGCGCTCTTCTCGGCAGTTTCTATTCCGGCTGTGAAAATCATTTTCCCGGATCAGACAACCCCTCTCGCAATCGCGGGAGTGCTCTTTGCTGCCATTCTCGGGGCTCTGATTTATGACAACCGCACCTCCCTTCGGGGAAGGTCGGCTGCGTTCGGAATCAATTCGATCATCACCTCCCTGTTGGTGATTAGCATTGTCGCCGTCGCAAACTTCCTCGCTTTCCGAATGCAATGGAAAGCGGACCTGACTCGCACCAAGAAACACGGATTGGCCGAGCAGACCCAGAAGCTCGTTCGTGACCTGAAAGAGCCAGTGAAGGCGACGCTCTATTCTTCGCAAGCGAAAGCGGGCGAAGGTAAAGAGCTCCTCGATAAACTGAACGGCTTAAGCACGAATCTCGAAATCGAGACCGTGGAACCCGCCCTTGAGCCGATGCGTGCTCGACAAGCGGGCGTCCGCCGCGACAACACGCTCATTTTGTCCCGCGGTGAAAAAACGGAGAAAATTGAGGAACCCGACGAGGCGAAATTCACGGGTGCGCTCATCAAGCTCGTCAAGGACAAGCTCCTTACCGTTTGTGCGACGACGGGACACGGTGAACGCAACTTCAACTCGACCGAGGCTGATGGCTTCGAACAAGTGAAACGCGTGATGGCGGCCCAAAACTACACGATTCAAGATATCTCATTGGCCCAGGAGCAAAAGGTTCCAGCCAATTGCGATGTCGCGCTCGTGATGGGACCGCAAAAAGCTTTCCTTGCGACTGAGGCGAAAGCCATCGAAGACTGGCTTTCCAATGGTGGCCGGGCGGTCTTCGCCATCGACCCTCCACTGCGCGGAACTGAAGATGCCACGGAGATCAACGCGATCCTTGAGAAGTGGCATGTTCGGCCCGAGAAGGCGCTCATCATCGACCTGATGGCACGCGCTGCCGTCGGAGATCCCTCGATGCCGATCGTGACGGCCTACTCGAAAGAGAACCCGATCACTAAGGAGATGCAGGGCCAGACCCTGTTCCCCTTCACTCGCCCACTAAATATCATTCCGGGTGCACCTGCCGGGATGAACGTCCAATGGATTGCGCGGACATCCGAAGCTGCTTGGGGCGAAACTTCGATGGAAGACTTAGCGAAAGGCCAAGTCAGCCTCAATCGAGGGGTCGATAAACCCGGTCCGCTCAACGTAGCAGTCGCGGTCGAAGGGAAACTCGCTGATTCTAAAGCCGAGAAAAAAACAAGGCTCGTGGTCTACGGCAGCTCTCTCTTTGCTTCAAATAACTACGGTCGTTTAGGCCCGAACTACGACTTCCTCGTCAACGCGGTGAATTGGACCCTCGAAGACGAAGGTCTGATTTCGATTCGCGCAAAAGAAGACGAGCCGGCGAAAATATCACTCACCGGTGTTCAACTGAACCTCATTCAATTGATCGCCATTGCGGTACTCCCTCTCCTCATTGCTTCAAGTGGCATTGGGATCTGGATTTACCGTCGTCGGCTCTAATCGGAAGGAAACCGAAAAATGAGTAACGAAACACCTCAAAAACAGCGTCCCT
This sequence comes from Bacteriovoracaceae bacterium, assembly GCA_947500275.1. GTDB lineage: Bacteria > Bdellovibrionota > UBA1018 > UBA1018 > UBA1018 > CANMSW01. The sequence goes on from CANMSW010000005.1 coordinate 7,131, forward strand.
CCCAGGCGCCGGTGCCCGACTGGAAGAAGCCCTTGGGCCTTGCCTTCGCACTGACTGTTTTGGGCGGGAGCGCTATTTGGTATGAGACAAAATACAGACCGCAGAAAGAGGATGCCGAGCAGGGCGAGAAAAAGATCTTTCAATTGAAAGAGACAGGTCTCTCTCAGGTCAAACTTCGTCGCGGCGCCCTCGCTTGGACTTTCAAGTGTCTCGATGACGCGAAAAAGCTCTGCAAGCCGGGCGATCAATCGAAGTGGCAAATGATCGAGCCAAGCCAACTCAAGGCGGATGATTCGAACGTCAACTCACTGCTCTCTGCATTGAAAAACGTCCAGTCCCAGGAGTCGATCAACCTCGAAAAACAAACGGCTGAAAAGAAGAAGCAGCTGCTTGGAGAATACGGCCTATCCGAAGAGGACAAGAAGACCGGCGTGGCTCGAGAGATCGAGCTCACCGATGCGGAAGGGAAGGTTCGGAGCTTCTGGCTCGGTGCCGCGCATCCGATTGGAGACGGGATTTTCACGACCACTTCGACGACTTCTGACAACACGGTCTTCGTTCTGCCATCCCACTTCAAAACCCACTTCGAACGAGATCTGCGTTACTGGCGGAACAAGAAGCTCATGGCGCTCTCGACGGGTGATATCACCCATATCGAAGTCCAGGGCACCTCAGGAAAGCTCGTCGGAGACCGGAACCAGGGTCAATGGTCCTTGAATTCCGTAACCCCGGGGAACGGAGGGCTTGCGGGCGACGGCGAGTCGATCGACGCCCTTCTTTCGGGCTTAGCTAATCTGACGGCGAAAGAATTTCCTGCTGAACAGAAGGCCTCGCCTGAAGCCAATAAAGTACTCCAGGGAACGAAAAAAGTGATCGTGCTTCAGGTCCAATCGAAATCAGAAAAAGAAGGTGAACCGGCGAAGTCCCCGCTCATTCTTGAACTTTACGAGAAAGCGGGAGCTAAGAAGGGAGAGCCCTCGAAACTTTTCGCAACCTTGTCCTCGAGCGACCCAGTTTACGAGCTGGATGCAGGGGCAAAAAAGCGACTGGATAAGGGTCTCTCTGATCTTCGTCTGTCCAAGTTACTCTCATCCCTAGAACGTTATGCAACCAAGCGCATCGAGTTCAGCGGGAAAACCTTAGGGGAAAAACCCTTGGTCGTCGTCTCCAAGGATGGGAAATGGCAGACGGAGCCCAGAACCGAGCCTGAAGACTCTTTTAATGCTGATCAAGTTCAGAAGGTCCTCGACCGTTTGAGCGGAAGCCGCATCCAAGAGTTTATCGACTCCAAGAAGGCCCCGTCCGGCGAGAAAACGGGATTAAAAGTAACGCTGCTTCAGGACGAAGCGGGCGGCAAAAAGCGAGAGTTTATCTTTTGGAAGAGTGCTGACGGGAAGTCCCTCTTCGCAAGAGATCTCGCCTCAAGCCGACCTGAAGTCTTTAAGGTGGATCCAGCGATTGACCAAGCGCTCCCTTCCGAAAGGGCGTTCTTTGTCAAAGCCAAGCCCGAGGTAAAACCCACGACCGCCTCGAGCACCCCTGAAGAGAAAGAGCACAAGCACTGAGCAAGCTGCTCAATAGCACTGAGCAAGCTGCTCACTAGAACTGAGCAAGCTCCTCAATTATTGAAACCGGGATTCGCGACCTTGCGAATCTCGGTTTTTTTTTGGAGAAAGGGGGTCACCCGAGGAGAACATCCATTTTGGAAACGAATCCAGCCCCGATCCAGCCCGAAAGTCCCTCCATGAGACCCCTTCCCGCTTCCGCACTCAGCACGGTCTGGGGATGGATCCGGGACTACCTGCACACTTCTCGGCAACTCCTGACGTCGCCCAGTGCCTTCTTCCGCGGCCTGGATCCCGAAGCCGGGGTCATCCGACCCATGCTCTATGCGCTGATCACTCACTGGATCGGTACGGCCATCCAGTTTGTGTGGATTTCCTGGGCAGGTCTTCAAATTCTACCCTGGCTCAAGGACCAGTTCGGGAAACTTTTCAGCGCTGCCTCGGATATCGGGGGTGACCTCGATCAGATCGACTCCCTAGGACGTCACGCCCAACAGACCCTGATCCCTTTTCAGGAAAAATTCAGCGGGTGGGCTTTGGGTGTCGCTCCGGTGCTCATTGATCCCTTCACTTACGTGCTTTCCCTTCTCTTCCTCACCTCGATTGTCTGGATGGGCGCCCGCTTGCTCGTGACCCCGACTAAGAATGGGGCTCCAGACGAAATTCGCTTCGAATCCGCCCTTCAGATCCTTTGCTATGCGTCGGCCGCTTCACTTCTGAACTTTTTACCCCTCATCGGGACGGGGTTGGATGCTTTTTTCGGGGCAATCCTGGCGATCATCGGGGTACGTGAAGTCTGGAAAACCAGTACCTTTAAGGCCATCGTCATCGCCCTTTTTCCCAAGATCCTTTTCGTGGGGGCCATCCTATCCGTTTTTGGAGCTGGCCTGCTTCTCCTCGCAAAATGGGTCCTCTCAGCCTTTGCTGGCTAAAGCCCGTTCCCAATAAAAGCCACAGCGAGGGGCGGGAACCTCACTGGTCAAAGCGAATTTCCTCTGCTACGCCGAAAGAACACTATGTTTCATCGAGCACTACCTGGTTTCATTGAAGTCGTCTGCGGCAGCATGTTCAGCGGTAAAACCGAGGAGCTGGTTCGCAGGATCAAGCGCGCCCAGATTGCCCGCCAAAAGGTGCAGGTCTTTAAGCCCGTCATCGACAACCGCTACAGTCCCGATCACGTTCAAAGCCATGACGCGAACAGGATTCTTTCTCGTCCGGTCGAAAACGCGCAGGACATCCTTCGCTATGTTGACGACAACACTCGGGTCGTCGGAATCGATGAGGCTCAATTTTTTGACGAATCTGTCGTCGATGTTGCCCAAAAGCTTGCTTACCGGGGAATCCGAGTCATCGTCGCTGGACTCGACATGGACTTCCGAGGTCAACCTTTTGGACCCATGCCTAAGCTTCTGGCTGTCGCCGAAGAAGTCACCAAACTTTCGGCAGTCTGCGTGATCTGTGGCAACCCGGCTACCCGCAGTCAAAGGACGACAGGCCCAATAGGCGCTGACGCCCCTAAGGTCGCAGTCGGCGCGAAAGAAATGTATGAGGCCCGTTGCCGATTCTGCCATGAACCCGAGGGAGTTGAAGAGAACGTCCTTCCTGGGGCACCCTCAAACGAACAGCCGCAACATCCTGCACATTGACCCTTCCCACAGAACGATTACGGCCTTATCCTCGGTAGAGAATCCACTATGACGAACACCGAACCAAAACTCTTGATCCCTGAGTCCCGAATCCGTGCACGCATCGAAGAGATCGCGCAGGAAATCAACCATGACTACCAAGGGAAGGAAATTGTCGCTGTCTGCGTCCTGAAGGGAAGCTTCATCTTCTTTTCAGACTTGATCCGCGCCATAGACGTTCCTTTGTCTTGCGAATTCCTCGGCGTCTCGAGTTACGGAAACCGGACGGTTTCCTCCGGAGAAGTAAAAATCACTCTGGATCTCAATGAGCCGCTCGAAAATAAACACGTGATCATCATTGAAGATATCGTCGACTCGGGTCTCACCCTTTCTTTTATTCAGAACATGCTCAAAGCACGCCGCCCGGCTTCGTTGAAATCCTGTGCGCTGCTCCTAAAAAGCGAGAACCTGCAAATCGACGTCGGCGTCGATTACCCAGGATTCAAGATCGGTAAAGAATTCGTAGTCGGATATGGAATCGACTACGCGGGCAAGCATCGAGGCTTACCTGATATCTGCCATATCGAAAACGCGCACTGAGGCTCTCGTCGACGCGGTCGATGAAGTCTTGCGATCGATAGACGGTGGAAGAAACGCCACGGAACGACGAACGCATGAAATCTCATTCGACTTCTGAATTGCCAGCTCTTGGTACCCGAATCGTATCTCGCGCCCCCACTCGCGTCGACCTCGCTGGAGGTACGCTAGATATCTGGCCCATCCATCTCCTTTTGGGAGAGCCTTCGACTCTTAATCTGGGAATCGACCTCTGCGCTGAAGCCCACCTTCACATCCAGAAAAACTCCGGATCGGAGATCAATCTCGAGTCTGCAGACCAGGGACACAAACTCGGTCTCTCCTGGCTTGAGCTCAAGACCGCTTCTTTTCCCCCAGCCCTCGAGCTCCACGGCAAGCTCCTGCGATACTTCGCGCAGGCCAATCCAGGGTTTGTTGAGAAAATCAGCCGCTCCGATCTTCAACTGACTTTGCGCACGCAGGCGAAAAGCCCAGCCGGCGCCGGTCTCGGTGGCTCCTCGACCCTTTCAATCTCCATCCTGGGCGCGCTTCACCGCTTATTTTACCCAACACAGGCCTTAGACTCAGAAACACGCACCCACTTGATCGAAATCGCACGCGACGTGGAGACGACTGTCATTCGCGTTCCAGCCGGCCTCCAGGATTACTACGGAGCCGCTTTCGGAGGCTTACAGCTTTTGACCTGGGGCGCAGCAGGCCACAAGAGAACCGCTCTTCCGAGTGATATCTTGAAGTCCCTTCTGAGTCGTCTACTGCTTTTCTACTCCGGGCAATCCAGGAACTCAGGGATAAATAACTGGGTCCTTTTCAAGTCGTTCATCGATGGCGATGCATCTGTGCGAGATCGCTTTCAAGGAATCGCCTCTGCGACCCAGGAGCTTCAATCAGCCCTCCTAGCTCGCGACTGGAAGGGCGCCGGACAAGCGATCGCCCGCGAATGGTCAATTCGACGGAATTTTGCTGCAGGGATCTCCACCCCGGAAATTGATCGTGCCTTTGAGACTGCATTTGAACTAGGAGCCACCGCAGGAAAAATCTGCGGGGCCGGCGGCGGAGGCTGCTTCTTTATATGGACCGATGAGGAGAACCCCTCCCTTCATCAGAAAATCGTCGCGTCGCTCACTCAATTAGGTGTGAGACACCTCCCGTTTACTCCGGTCGAGAATGGTCTCGACGTAAGCGTTCAGGTCGATTGAGGCCTTGAGAATGCGTGAAATTGGACGAGTTCTTACCCAGCAGCCCAGACGCTATATCGGGATCGAGCTCTCCGGTGCGAAAAGCCCAAGAACCGCGCTCGCGGCTCTTGAGTTTTATCCTCGAGAACGAAAAATTTTCTTACTCGATATTTTCGATCGAATCACAGCTAGTGAAGACCACACATCAGACGAAAGCTTGCTCGAGGTCATCGAAGAGATGGGAGTGGGTGCTGCAGGACTCGGGGCAAACGTCCCCTTTCAGCTCCCACCCTGCATCGAGTGCACGCGTAAGACCTGTCCGCTGCCAGAAAAATGCACGGTGAGCGCCGTCAAGTGGATGCGAGAAACCCGCAAGCGCGCGCTCGTCCGATCGGCGGCAGGGACGGAATCGACTCGCCGACAAGACGGGACACTCCCTTCGCGCGCGATGCGCAGTCGAGATTTTACGCCCTACACGCAGCGCCCTGTTGAACTCTACATCCGCCATAAAGTCCTTGATCAGTTACCCGTGAATGCCCGCTTCGAAATTGATGAGACTCTCGGAGGCAGCCGGGCTCCTCTCACCGCTCGTATGCACTTCTTAAATCGTCATATGCCCTCGAGTATTCCCCGGTTTGAGGTCTGGCCTAAACTCACGATCGCCGCACTTGCAGAGAGACTTGAACTGAGCCGGCGCACACTCGTCGCGTGGAGAAATATAGAAGACGGTGCTCACGCTCGGGCTGAAATTCTCGAACGCATTTCCGCGCGACTCGGCGTCTTTATCTATGATCGCGATCAAAGAAAACTCTCGCAATCTCTTGCGGCATTCGATGCTTTTCTGAGTGCCTATACCGCTCACCTCGCTGACAATGGCCAATGTGTTCGCCCACCTCATGGGTTTCCGGTCGATTCCGGCTGGGTCCAATTTCCAAGCGAAGGCGAAGCATGAATTCCCGTTATCTGGTTGAGCGAATTTTCTCCGCAGCGCTGACACTCCTCCTTCTTGCAACGCTCACCTTCTTTTTGCTGAGAGCCGCACCCGGTGGTCCCTTTGATGGCGAGAAGGCTTTTCCTCCTGCTGTTAAAGAGAATATCGAGAAAAGATACGGCCTAAGCGATCCTCTCCCTGAGCAATTTGTGAGCTGGCTCAAGGATGTGTCGCAGGGAGACTTTCGCGAGTCATTCCAGCACGAGGGAATCCCCGTGCGCGAAATCATTTCCGAATCGCTGCCCGTATCACTTCAGCTCGGGGCTGCTGCAACGCTCATTGCTCTGGCGCTCGGCGTCCCGATGGGAATTCTTGCCGGCGCCCGCCATGGCTCGGCGGTCGACCGATCGCTTCTCTTTTTTTCCGCCCTGGGCACCAGCCTCCCAAGCTACCTGTTCGCAAGCGTCCTCATTCTCATCTTCGGATTATATCTGCAGTGGCTGCCCGTTGCGCTTTGGGAGGAACCCGGATCCATCATCCTGCCCGCTATCACCCTGGCGCTTCGACCGCTCGCGCTCGTTACCCAGATTATGCGGGCAAGCGTGATGGAATGCTTGGGAACGGACTGGGTACGAACGGCTTTGGCAAAGGGCCTTCGGGACAGCCGAGTTCTCGGAAAGCATATCTTAAGGAACTCTCTCGTTCCCTTGATTTCACTTCTTGCGCCCATTACGGCGGGCCTCGTGACGGGTTCTTTTTTGGTCGAACTGACCTTCCAACTCCCCGGTCTGGGCAAACACTTTGTTTCTGCAGTCCTCAACCGCGACTACCCCTTAGTGATGGGCGTGACTCTTACCTACGGCGCGATTCTCCTCTTTTTTACGCTCGCAGCTGATCTCCTTTCAGCCTGGGTCGACCCACGGATTCGACTAGAAATGAGCGAGAGTACGCGGGGGCGTGGATGAAAAGGAAATCCCACCTGTGGACGGTTTCAGCGCTCTTTCTGATCGGACTCGCAGCTGTCGCGCTCCTGTCTCCGTTCTTTTTAAACTTTTCCTTTGAAGAACAGGATATCGCCTCGCGCTTACAGTCCCCCTCGACAACCCATTGGATGGGCACGGACTCTCTTGGGCGCGACCTCATGAGTCGAATTCTTCAGGGCGCACAGCTTTCATTAGCCACAGGCGTCCTCACTGCACTCGTCGCGCTCTTTTTCGGAACCTCCATCGGCGGGATCGCGGGCTGGAAGGGCGGGGCAACGGATCGCGCACTCATGCGGATCGTTGATGTGTTTTCCATTTTTCCCTCGGTTTTACTCGCCATTTTGCTGACTGTTTTTGTTGGAAGAGGATTCACCGGAATTCTGCTCGCCCTGGGCCTCACAGGCTGGATGCAACTTGCGCGGCTCGTCCGTGCACAAGTGATGCAGATGCGAGAGCTTCCCTGGATTGAATCGGCTCGCGCACTCGGCGCGTCTGAACCGAGGATTCTCCTTCGTCATCTCCTTCCGAATCTCTGGACGCCCATTCTGATCTCACTCGCTTTCCAGATCCCTACTTCCATCCTCTCGGAGAGCTTCCTCTCTTTCATTGGGCTCGGGCTCGAGCCCCCCCTGGCGAGCTGGGGAACTCTCGCGGCAGAGGGCTTCAGAGCGATGAAAAGTTACCCGCACCTCATTCTCTTCCCGGGCGGAATCCTTTTCATGACGCTCTTAGCTTTTCAGTTTTTGGCAGAAGGGCTCAGAGTGAAACTCGACCCGAGAGATGCAAGCCGATTACAACTCGGAGGTTCCGGATGACGAGTAGTCCATTGGGGCAAAACCCTGCGCCCATCGCTATCACACACAATCGTCCCCTTCGCGCGCTCCTTGTTACCCTGGGAGTACTCCTCGTCATTGTCGGCGTGATCGGGTTATTTCTCCCACTGCTCCCAACAACACCGTTTCTCCTTCTGGCCGCAGGGTGCTTTGCCCGCTCTTCGCCCACTTTCTACCAAGCTCTGACCACGCATCCAATCGTTGGGCCACCCATTCGACAATGGAGAGAAGACCGAACCATTCCCCTTCGCGCCAAATGGATTGCTGTGATCATGATTGCCCTCACGTTGGGGAGCTCGATTCTATTCATCGTGCCCTTGATCTCAGTCAAAATCGGGCTCACAGTCCTAGGTCTCGGAATCGTGATTTGGATTTTGCGAATTCCCACTCGAACCGTTCATGAAGGCGAATAATCCCATGACAGAAGCAACCGGAACTCAGCCATTCCAGCACTCGCTCTACTCGGTTCTCGTTGTAGATGACGATGATGCGCTCCGGGGCGCTATAGTCTGGGATTTGAAGCGAAAAGGATATCAGACCTTTGAGGCTGAAAACGGCGAGGTCGCATTCCAAAAAGCTCAAGAGACGAAAATCGATCTCGTTCTCACCGATATACGTATGCCGATTTGTGATGGCATTCAGCTTCTGAAGCGCTTGAAAGATCGAAATACCGACCTACCCGTGGTGATGTTTCTTTCAGGATTTTCTGACCTCACCCCGGAAGAAGCGTCCGACCAAGGGGCCGAGGCCGTCTTCACTAAGCCCTTCGAACGGAAGTCCCTCCTGAAGGCGATCGAGTGCGCTATTCTTGATCGCGAGACTCGGTGGAAGAAGTCCGCGGCACCCACCGAAACTTTGGCATCGGCAACATTGACGGGGCACTATCAGCTCAGTTTGTCTCCTCATGCTGAGCCCCAGACTCTGACTTTTGGTCGAGGCGGATTCTTTTTTCCACGCCCCGAGGGATCACCCCCCCTCACTGCCGAGAGCGAAGTCGAGCTTGATCTTGAAATCCATTCGTCGGTGATTGATCGGATACAAGGTCGAGGAAAAGTCTTGTGGTCGAGAAAGATAGCGCAAGGGGAAGGACAGCCCAGCGGCGCCGGAATTGAAATCCTGCGTCTTTCACAAGAGGCCATAGCCCCCCTGCTCAAGTGGATTCGGGCAACCAATCCCCGTGCGTGGATTCCCCGCGCCTAACCTACGCGAGACGTTATCGAAGGCTGGCCCGTCTGAGCTCGAGGTAGTTCAGGGGATTCAGCTCGACCCCGCTCACTCGCGACGAGACCAACGCGATATTCGTGTCATAATAGAGCGGCAAAATGGCTGCTTGTTCCTCAATCAGCTGTTTTTGAAGCGAAACGTAAATCTTTTCTCGAGCTATCGCCGACTCAAGACCCTTGGCCTGCTCGATTTGTTCATCATATTGAGCGTTTCGGTAGCGCGGACGATTGTTCCCTGAACGTGTTTTGAACATCGACAAGAAGTTCTCTGCATCAGGATAATCCGCAGCCCAAGTCGCTTCAAACATCGGATAGGTGAATAAATCCATCTGCGCGCGATAACTCTTGTGATCGAACTGATCGATCGAAACATCGAGGCCCAGGTTTTTCTTCAATTCCGCCTGGATGATTTCCGAAACTGCCTTCGCTTTGTCATTGTTCCGGGAAAGAATTTTAAGCTTCAAGCCCGCGCGGGTGATGACGCCAGAGGCGGCAAGCTCACTCTTCGCCGCGACAGGGTCATAGGGAAGCCCAAGACTAGCGGAATACCCGAGGACTCCCGGCGGCACAAAACTCGAAGCCGCTTTCTGTCCCCCACTCAGCACCAGCGGGAATTTCTTCTTATCAATCGCCATCGCTAGGGCGCGACGAAACTTAACGCTCGTCATGGGGTACTGATCGACTAACAAACCCAAGTATTGCGTTTTCAGGTACGGATAGGTTCGAAACGCAGGCGTTTTCCGTAAACGCTCGATATCGAAACCAGAAATTTCCGTTAAGAAGTCGAATTGACCTGACTCAAACATCCGAAGTGCAGTCGCGTCGTCCGCCACAATCTTTCCAACCGCTTCGTCGATCGCAACTTTACCTGCGTAATAGTTCGGATTCGCCTTCATCACGACTTTCGAATCCAATTCATAGGACTCCAAAGTGTAGGGGCCAAGTGTCACCATCCGCCCAGGTCTTGCCCAACCTGAACCATGTCGGTCGACGACATCTTGCCTGAGCGGAAATGTCACCCAAAACGTGGGGATCTGAATCCAGTGCGCCACAGGACGAGTCAGCCGAACCTGAAACGTGCTCTCGTTCAAAGCCTTAATGCCGACCTCGTTGAAATCACGGAGGGTGCCCTTATTAAAGAATTCGGCACCTTCGATATCAAAAAGCAAGTAAGCGTAGGATGCCCCTGTGGTGGGCGAAAGGAGGCGTTTCCAGCTGTAAACAAAATCCTGTGCCTTCAGTGGTACCCCATCCTGCCACTTCACACCTTCCCGAAGCTTGAATGTGTAAGTCCTGTTGTCCTCACTCTTCGTCCAACTTTTCGCCAGAGCGGGAACGACTTTCAGCTTCGAGTCGAACGAAACCAGGCCTTCCATGAGGTTCATCAGGATGAACGTTTCCATGGTCGTGTGAGCCCGGTTCCAATCGAGCGTTTCAGGGTCGCCAGTCAGGCGAAACGAAAACGTTTTTCTCCCTGACACGGAATCATTGGCTGCCACCGCATCATTCAGCGTTGAAACGCCCGATCGACCCCGATGAATTCCACTGGCGGCCCATACGCCCCCGATCAGCAAAAGGAGACCGACTGCATAGCGAGCCATTTTAGTCCTGCTCTGAGTGGATGAGGCGTCCATGAAGAATCCCTTGAAATGATTGGCTAGAAGGAAAAACGACCCAGAAAGCTCAGGGTCAATCATCCACATTCATGATTTCAACCGTCACATCCCCTTGAATCTTGGATTGGCATCCAAGGCGGGAGACCGTGGTCAAACGATCTACGGCTTCAATGCGCTCTTCTTCTTCCTCTTCCATCGAAGAAAGGTTCTCCATCCCCGCTTTCACATGAATGTGACAAGTCGTACAGGCACAATATCCGCCACAGGCATGCTGGAGGGGAATATCATTCGAGATAGCAACCTCTAAAATCGTATCCCCGACATCGGCAACTACGGTTTGGTTCATCGGAAGAAAAGTCACATTTGGCATCGGTTTATCCTCTTTCGGCTCGCGCCCAGGTCAACTTCGGCGGAGTGAGTCTGAAATCACGATCTCCGCCAAACGAACCGTCGCAGCATTCAATGCATACTTGGCCTCTATAATCGCCTCAGGACGATCTCCTGCCAAGGCAGTTCGTAACGAGAGAACGCAACCTTCAATTTTCGCAAAATCTTCTATCGAAAGCGATTCTTTGGCCCGTTCAAGGTGCTTCTCCGTGTTCCGTAAAACAGGCTCGGCCTCGGTCCTCGCATCTACGAGCTTTCGAAAAGCTCGATCACTCTCCTCGGACCCAGCCTGAGCGGCCAGCATTTGATCTATCTCATCATCCGTCAGTCCAAAACTCGGACGCACCTCAATTGCCTGCTCATAGCCCGTCCTGAGGTCCTTCGCAGCGACCTGAAGGATTCCATCGGCATCGATTAAGAAGTTCACTTCGATCCGCGGCATCCCAGCCGGAAGGGGCTCAATCCCCTTCAGTTTGAAGCGCGCGAGTGATCGATTCTCACCCGCCCGATCGCGTTCCCCTTGGAGGACATGGATATCGACCCCAGTCTGGCGGTCCATGAAAGTGGTAAACGTGTCGCGTGCACTCGCAGGGATCCGAGTGTTTCTAGGAATGAGAGGTGCCATTAGGCCGCCGTAGGTCTCAATCCCCAAAGACAGTGGAATCACATCCAGCAGCAGAAGATCGGTCGTATTGCCTGCCAAGATATCAGCTTGAATCGCAGCTCCCGCAGCGACGACTTCATCGGGATGGAGGGACGTGTTCGGTTTACGTCCGAAAATCTCTTCGGCCACCTTTTGAACAATAGAAAGGCGTGTCGGCCCCCCTACCATGACTACGTCAGAAAGATCCTGCGCAGATAAACCTGCGTCTTTAAGGGCTTGAAGACACGGGGCGCGGGTCGCTTCGAGGAGGCCGTGCGCGAGCTCCTCGAATTCTGAACGCGACCAGGTCCGCTCGTAAACTCCACCCTGCGGGAGGGCTACTTTCATCACGGCCCAAAGTTCAGTCGAGAGCGCGATCTTCACCTGTTCAGCACATTCAAGAAGCGCGGCCCTCAGATTGATATCACTCAACAACTTCTCGCCATGAAGCTTCCTAATCTCACGCTCCGCCTCGGCCACAAAAATGCGATCAAGGTCATCGCCGCCCAGGGCAGTATTTCCGTTGGTCGCAAGCACTTCAAAGATTCCATCCTCCAGGCGCAAGACCGAGATATCAAATGTTCCCCCGCCCAAATCATAGACGGCGATCAGGCCCTGCTTCTTCCGATCCAGCCCATAGGCCAAAGATGCGGCTGTCGGCTCGTTTACAATCCGAAGGACTTCAAGCCCCGCCAAGCGGCCAGCGGCCCGCGTGGCTTGGCGCTGAGAATCATTGAAATAGGCTGGAACCGTGATCACTGCGCGCGTAACGGGCTCGCCTAACGCTGCCTCGGCCGAGGCTTTGAGTTCCCTTAAAATCATCGCCGAGATTTCGACGGCCGTATAAAGTTGATCACCTAATTTGACTCGCGCAACCCCTTCACCCGGCACCACTTCATAAGGAAGCTGATCGATAGCCCCTTTTAAGTCGTCGAATCCCCGACCCAAAAGGCGCTTCACCGAGAAAACTGTATGTGAAGCATCTCTCACTTTGTTGCGGCGGGCCTGGCCCCCGACGATTGGCTTCCCATCCGCCAGTGATACCACGGAAGGGATCATGCGCGCGCCTTCGCGCGACATCAGGACTTGCGGAGCCCCGTTCTGCACAAGAGCCACCAAACTATTAGTCGTACCAAGATCAATTCCCACGATTGGACCCGCAGACTTGCGAGAATCTTTTGAGCTAAAAATGGTGAGCTCACTCATAAAGACAAATCCTCTCCAACTTTGACCCGCTTCGGACCGACTTCAGCCGCTCCCCAGAAACGGCGAACCACCTAAACGCTCTTTTAGGCGAAGGACATCTCGAAAGAGCGAGTCCAGATAGGAAACTTCCCGCAAAATTCGTGATATCTCTAAAAGGGCAACCCTGTCCTGACCTTCAGAAACATCGAACAACGCTTCCTGCTCAGTCATCAGGATGTCGAACGCATGCCGCTTGAACTGAAGCGATTTTTCAAACTCCAAAATTTTGGTTTGCGCCGTGTTCGGATCATCCATCACCGCGTCCTGAAGCTCAAACCAGGATTCCGCTAACTCGACGGGAGGCGCACCCTTCTGAGCGCGCGCAGAGTTTCCGAGGGCCGTCACGGACTCGCCCACCTCAAACAAAGACAGCAGCGTTTCCCTGAGGAGTTTTCGATCACGGAGACTCCGGTAAGCCTCGTTGATTCGACTCATGCGCTCGATCGAATTGTGGCGTGCACGAGGATCAGCCGCCGCGAATCGATCGGGGTGGAGCGCCCTAGATAGCTCATAGAATCGAGCCCTCAGAAAAGACTCATCCTGGCCGAAAAGGGGCCTAACACCCAAAAGTGAAAATGAATTCTCCCCCTCGCGGAGGGGCTGTGGAAAGCCACAGGCCCCGCAGAGGTGCGGAAACAATTTCGCACCTTGAAGCAGGGCCTGACAGTTCACACAAAGGAGTTGAGAATCCGCGGTCTCAGGCCGAGAAGCTAGAACCACAGCCACAAGTCCGCTTCGCATTGGGGTTTTTAAAAACAAACCCAGTGCCGTTCAATCCGTCCGTAAAGTCCAATTCTGTTCCGGTCAGGAACAAGAAGGATTTCGCGTCGACGATGACCCGAACGCCATCTTTTTCAAAAACCTTATCGTTCGCAGCAGGGTCCGTGCTCTCAAAACCCAACTTGTAACTCATCCCAGAGCAACCGCCCCCCACCACCATCACGCGAAGATGCGCGTTGTTGGCGGACGGATCGTTTTCTTGAATACGTTTGATTTCGCTCACTGCCTTATCGGTCATCGTGATCATAATTTTCTCTCCTCGAGGCAACGGGCCCGATTACTTCGCCTCACCGGCAGGGTTTCCCTCACCGTTCTTCTTCAGGTAATCGCCAATAGCCGCCTTAATGGCGTCTTCAGCCAAGACCGAACAATGGATCTTGATCGGAGGCAGCGAAAGCTCTTCAACGATATCTGTATTCTTAATTGCGAGTGCCTGCTCGATGGTTTTTCCCTTGATCCATTCGGTGGCGAGCGACGAACTTGCAATCGCACTGCCACAGCCGAAGGTCTTGAACTTAGCGTCGCGAATCACGCGCGTTTGTGGATCGACTTCCACCTGCAACTTCATGACGTCGCCACACTCGGGCGCACCCACCAGCCCCGTACCTACGGAAGTGCTGCTTTTATCGAGCGAGCCGACGTTGCGGGGGTTTTCGTAATGATCGATGACTTTTTCGGTGTATGCCATTTGAATTTCCTCACTTCTTTGAATGCAGCAGTCTTTGAATCAAACGTCTTTGAAGCAACAGAGACCTTAAAGTTTACGGATGCCCAGTCCACTGAACCGAGCGAAGATCGACTCCCTCTTTCACCATCTCGTAGAGAGGCGAAAGGTCGCGAAGCTTCTTCACGGTCTGAATGGTCTTCTTCATCGCAAAATCGATTTCTTCATCGGTCGTGAACCGACCCAATCCAAATCGGATGCTGCTGTGAGCAAGCTCGTCGCCCACTCCGACAGCCTTAAGAACATAAGAAGGTTCAAGACTCGCGCTCGTGCAAGCAGAGCCACTTGAGACGGCGATTTCTTTCATACCCATCATCAAGGACTCGCCTTCAACATAGGCAAAGCTGACATTCAGATTATTCGGAAGCCGCTCGGTAGGGTGTCCGTTTAAATGCAACTCATCGAGTTCCGCTTGCAGACCTGCCCACATCCGATCACGCATTTTACTGAGTCGCGCATTTTCGGACGGCAAGTTCACTCGGGCAAGCTCTGCAGCTTTCCCAAATCCCACGATTCCAGGAACGTTCAGAGTCCCGGAACGCATTCCACGCTCATGACCGCCTCCATGAACCAGAGGAGCCAATCGCACGCGTGGAGCCTTCCTGCGAACGTAGAGCGCGCCAATTCCCTTTGGACCATAAATCTTGTGCGCGGTTAGAGACAGGAGATCGATGCCCATTTTCTGGACGTCGATTTCAACTTTTCCTGCACCCTGAACTGCGTCGGTGTGAAAGAGAACTCCCTTTTCTTTACAGACTGCACCGATCGCCGCGATCGGATTCACGGAGCCAATTTCATTATTGGCCATCATCACAGAAACAAGGATCGTCTTGTCGGTGATGGCTTTGCGCACATCTTCTGGGTTCACACGCCCAGTCGCATCGACCGGCAGGAACGTGATCTGATATCCCTTCGACTCTAGGTAATGGCAAGTATCAAGAACCGCCTTATGCTCGACGGGAGTCGTGATGATGTGGTTGCCCTTGTCTTTGTACATCTCGGCTGCGCCGATGATTGCAAGGTTATTGCTTTCAGTCGCACCGCTCGTAAAAATGACTTCCTTATCGGTTGCGCCAATCAAAGCTGCGACTTGCCCACGTGCTTTTTCGACGGCCGCCTCGGCGGTCCACCCGTATTCGTGGTTCCGACTAGCAGCATTTCCGAAGACATCCGTGAAGTAGGGCAACATCACTTTGAGCACTTCGGGATCCATCGGGGTTGTCGCGTGATTGTCGAGATAAACAGGTAATTTCATGAGGACTTCTCCAATTTAGACTTAAGTTGCGAGGAGCCAGCGGATGCAGCTCCCACCGACGAAGAAAAACTTGTGATCTGTACCAGGGGGGAGGGCGCATCGCTGGTCAATTCAGCCAGTCGAATCCCTGTCAAAAACTCACGGACGCGGCGATTGAGACCCGACATCATGCCTCGGATCTCGCAAGCCGAGTGATACTCACAGTGGCAGTCTTCTTTTTCATCGGAAGGCGCCTCAGCGAGCTTCTCGTTCGGAGTGCAAGCCACCAGAGACTGTCCCCCTTCGATGAGGTCGAGGAACTGCGCCAGAGAGACTCGCTCGAGATCAGATTGAAGCAAATATCCGCCGCGGGCTCCTTGAGCAGAATCGATCAGTCCAGTATCGCGCAAACGCTGTAGAGTTTTCGCGGTAATTTCAAAAGGCAGCCCATATTGATCCGATATCTCACGCGCACTGGTCACTGCACGCGCATCATGGGCTCTCTTCCGGTTCATGTGCCGGAGCGAGATCAGGGCGTACTCGGTGACTCGGTTTAACTTGATCATATTCGTTCGCTTCAATGGTCGTTTTTGACTCGGGTCCGCCATATACGACAGCGGAGGTCCGGAATCAAATCGGAAACGCAAGTTTTCGACAGATCGCTGTTCCTGTCTATAATAAATACGACTTTAAAGGTCTGGATTCAACGGCTACCATAAGTGACTGAAACCATGAAGCTTTAATGAAGCGATAGCCGGGCTTTCAACTTAAAGTTTAAGCGTTCTTAATCAATACGAACCCCAAGCGTATACCCGCTCAGGGAGCGAGGGTCCGCGAAAAACCTCATTCCGGCCGCTTAACCTGAGTGAGGTGCACGACTGTTCCCCGAGCGGTCAAGGGAGGCGACGACGCTGGGTCCGAAATGTGCCGGGACACCCACTTGAGCTCGATTCCATAGTCCTGAGCGAAAGCGCGAGCGATCTTAATCCCGAGCCCCGACCCCGACTCACCCAAAGTCCCAGCTCGCGAGACCGGGCTCTCAGAAAATGCGTCCGGATAAATCCCCTCTCCCTCATCCGCAATCGTCCAAGTCACAGCTCCGTCCGCGGAACAGTGGGTCTGAATCGCGATCGTTCCCCCCTGAGGCGTAAACTTGATGGCATTCGAGAAGAGGTTCATGAAAATCTGGTAAATAAATGCGTCAGCTCCGGCCCGAATCCGATGCTCGGAATCAGCCCGGGACAAATCAACGCGGACTTCTTTTTCCTGAAGTCTACTGTCGTACCAAGACTTGATCCGACCGAAGACTTCGTCGACAGAGTGCTCCACCGTGACGGTTCCAGCCGCACTCACTTTCCCCTCGGCCAGATCCTGATTGGAGTGCTCAACGTTTGTAATCATTTCTTTGATCGAAACTTGAGCGGATTCGATTTGATTGACGATTGGAACATCCTCGACGGACGTCCTTCTTTTCAAATTCCTCACCGCAAGAAGCGAGTGAACGACCGGTTCCTTAATGTCGTGACTCAGGATGTGAAGCAGCTTTTTTCGCCACTCATTCTGCTTCTGCGCTTTTACCTTTTCATCCTCCGACTGTCTCAAGAGCTTGGACCAGGCTTCAGAAATGATCTTAAATTGGTAAGTGGATAGCCCAAAAATAGTAATGTCGAGAATTTCACGTAGAACGATGAGACCTGGCTCCTTCATTCGCTTGTGTGCGTACCAAGTGTCGA